>CAZIVM010000030.1:0-19934 GCA_964542845.1 uncultured Victivallales bacterium | reverse complement strand
ATTATATTAGGTGCATTTTTTTGTTTTCACAAGATATGCAGTGACTTATTTAGAATTTTCGTGTATCCAACAAATGAATAAGTAAAGATAGAAGTAAATTATAATGATTAAAGAGGGCGGATTACAACGGGGGAGCTGGAGCGGTTTGTTGAGAGCGGTTGGCAGGGGATTTTGTGCGCGCCTCATCAAAAAATAGGAAAGATTAATGTTTGTTTGAAGAAACATGGGGTTGAAAAATCTCCAATGTGTGCTATATTATAATGATTATCATTGTATACAAATCATAAATATAAAACACAAACCTCAGGAGGTTTAACATGGCAGGTCATTCCAAGTGGGCCAACATTAAACACAAAAAGGGCGCAGCTGATAAACAACGCTCTAAACAATTCGGTAAACTCGCAAAAGAAATCATGGTCGCTGTCAAAATGGGCGGAACAGACCCCGATGCAAACCCCCGTTTGCGCGCCGCTCTCGTGGCTGCTAAAGCGGTCAACCTCCCTAAAGATAACATCGAGCGTGCCGTCAAAAAAGGTGCAGGCGATGCAGGTGGGGCAGCGTATGAAGAAATCATCTACGAAGGTTACGGCAATGGTGGCGTAGCGGTATTGGTCGAAGTGCTCACAGATAACCGCAACCGCTCAGTCGGCGATGTTCGCATGACATTTGATCGTAACGGTGGGAACCTCGCAGCCAGTGGTGCTGTGGCGTGGATTTTCGAACGCAAAACAAATGTGATTATTGAAGGTCAAGGCGATGAAGACTTCTTTATGGAACTTGCACTTGAAGCTGGCGCAGACGAAGTAGAGACTGAAGATGGAATCACCACCATTACAGGAGCTCCTGCTTGTTTCGAACCTTTAATGAAAGCTCTCGAAGCCAAAGGCATTACAACCACGGAAGCAAGTATCACATATCTTCCAGATAACACGACAGAAATTACTGAAGCAGACAAAGCCAATAGCGTATTGAAACTCGTGGATAAACTCGAAGATCTTGATGATGTTCAAGCGGTTTACACCAACATGGAAGTTTCCGACGATATTGCTGATCAAATCGACGGCTAACCCCTACTTTGAATCTGTCGCTTTATGATTATTCTCGGGATCGACACCGCAATACGCACAACGGGTTATGGCGTTATCGAAATGACCAGTATGCAACAAATACGTGCTTTAGACTGCGGAATTATCAAAAATAAAGCGTCGGATCGACACAGTGAGTGTATGCGTCGAATCGCTGGCGGAATTCGCACGCTCATTGAAACCTATCATCCCGATCAAATTTCGATTGAGGATGCATTTTATCAAAAAAATGTCAAAACCGCCATGGTACTCTCACTGGCGCGCGGCGCTGCAATCACAACAGCAGCGCAACTCCAAGTGCCTGTCTTTGCCTATGCCCCTACCAAAATCAAGAAGGCGGTCTTTGGCAACGGGAGCGCCACCAAAGAACAAATGGCCGTGATCCTTGCGGCGATGTTCAAAATCAAAATCGATCATATTCCGTTAGACGCAACAGATGCGTTGGCTATGGCCCTTTGTCATGGTCAAATACTCCACTCGCCCCTCGCCCAAAAACTCTTACCCCAACAGGTGTAAACATGACTGAACTTCCACTCCATCCTGGCGTTACGATTCTTAAACACGATGAATCGGGCCTCATGGCGATTAACAAACCCGAGGGGATTATGTCGCACCCCAACAAACCTGGCGCGAGCAAATATGCCATGATCAACCTTCCTTATGATCTCGAACAAGAGTGTTATTACGAAGAAACCGAAGAGGGGAATGTCCCTGTCTTGTGGCTTTTAAACCGACTCGATTCGCCGACCAGTGGAATTGTTTTAGCCACGGATAATTTTGAAATTGTAGAACATATCCGCAATGCATTTCGCAATCGTGAAGTCCATAAAACCTATTATGCTATTGTCAAAGGGTTCCAAATGCCCGCGATTAAAGGGACCTGGCAAAAGGCAATTACTGTTGAAAAAAATGGTAAATTTGCACGTGGAAAAGGGGGTAAAGAGGGTAAAAAAGCGGTGACTCATTATCGTTGGATTCGTTCTGCGAAAAAACCGATTGATATGTCATTAATCGAATTGAAGCCCGAAACAGGCGTTACCCATCAGTTACGCATTCACTGTGCCATGTACAAACGCCCCATTATTGGCGACAAAACGTATGGTGACTTTGGGTGGAATCGCGATGTTAAAAAGAAAATTGGATTTAACCGACTCGCCCTTCATGCGGCAGAAATTTCGTTACCCCTCCCGGATGGTCGCACATTCGAAGCAAAGGCGCCTATTCCGCACGACTTCTACTTAATTTTACCACGTTAATTTTTCGACACCACACAACGTAAGGGGTAAAGAATGAACTTATCTTTTTGGGATTATGGAATTGTAGCACTCTTTGCGATTGTGGTGTTTGGGTCTGTTTTCTATGCACGAACCTATGTACGCTCGGTCTCAGACTTTTTAGCAACAAATCGGAGTACGGGGCGTTATTTGCTCACGATTTCACAAGGACTGTGTGGCGTAGGGGCTATTTCAATTTTGGCATTTTGGCAACAAAACTTTACCTCTGGTTTCTCGATGTCGTTCTGGGGATTCGCGATGAATATTGTGGTACTCGTTGTTGCCATCAGTGGCTGGATATCCTATCGTTATCGTCAAACGCGGTGTTTAACGCTTGCCCAATTCTTTGAAGAACGTTATTCGCGGAAGTTTCGCGTATTTGCAGGCGGACTCGCCTTTATCTCAGGCATTATTAATTATGGAATTTTCCCTGCGATTGAAGCACACTTTTTCATCTATTTTACGGGGATACCAGAGATTTCTTTTTATGGATTCCCTGTGACATTCGCAGCAACGATGATGGGCATTTTAGGACTCTCCATTTTGTTTGTGTGGCTCGGCGGACAAGTCGCGGTCGTAATTACCGATTTCTTTCAAGGTCTTTTTGTCTCCTTAGCCATGGTGTTTTTAGTAGGAACCGTGTTATTGCAAGTGGGTTGGGAACCCATTATTGCGCTCCTTGAAAATACGCCTGCACAACAATCGTTGGTTAATCCGTTTGAAACGGGCGAAGTTGAAGTTTTTAATTTTTGGTTTTTCGCAATTAGTGTATTGATTGTCATCTATAATAAGATGTCGTGGCAAGGGACGCAAGGGTTTAATGCCAGCGCAAAAAACGCACACGAAGCCAAAATGGGGGAAGTCCTTTCGTCGTGGCGCGGATTCCCGTATGGAATGATGTACTTAGTGATTCCAATTGCCTGTTGCGCAGTTATTTCAGCAATTAACAGCGATGCGGTCTTATCGAGTGGGATTGGCTTTAACGAGGTGGCTACAGGGGTTGAACACTCATTGGCCAACATCTCAAAAGCGCACGGCGCACAAGTTGCAGATCAGCTCAAAACGCCCCTCATTTTAATTCACATTTTACCGACAGGCATTAAAGGCTTACTTATTGCGATTATGTTGGCGGCGGCAATTTCAACCCACGCATCATACTTACATTCGTGGGGAACGATCTTTATTCAAGACATTGTCATGCCCATTCGACAACGTCCGTTTGAACCTAAGACACACTTGCTCATCCTACGTCTTGCCATCTTAGGGGTCTCCATTTTTGCTTTTATTTTCTCAATGCTCTATACGCCAACGGATGCTATTTTACCCTTTATGATGATTACAGCGGCCATATTTGTAGGGGGATCAGGCGCTGTACTCATTGGCGGACTCTATTGGAAACGGGGTTCAACCCTGGGCGCATGGATGGCTTTAATCACTGGCGGACTCACTGCAACAGCCGCAATTTTGATTCCGTTAATCTGGCGAACATATACTTTATTTATATGGCGAATCGACTGTGCTGAATGGATTGTAAATAGCGAAATCATCCCTTTTTCTAATGCGATTTCAACGTTTCTTTCCCATGATAAATTCCCGATTGATGGCGCGTGGATGACCCTCTTTACGATGGCGATTGCATCCAGTGCTTATGTTGTGGGATCCATGGTTTCGCGCACCTCGTTTAATCTTGACAAACTGCTTCATCGTGGAGCGTTTGCCATTCAAGACGACCAAGTTCAAATAGATGAACCCCCTTCGGTGCATGCCCGACTTTGGAAACTTTTTGGTATGGGCAAAGAGTTCACCATGAAAGATAAAATCTTAGTCGTTATTACCTATGCATGGACTTTTTCATGGACGGCATTTTTTATTGTTATCACGTTGCTACACTTTATATTTATGACCTTTGGCATCCCCTCTTTTGCCGACAGCTGGTGGATTGAATTTTGGGAAATTTATATTTGGTTAAACCTTGGAATTGGCCTCGTTGTTACGATATGGTTTTCGATTGGCGGAACACGCGATTTACTCTACATGTTCAAAAAATTATCATCAACGGAACGCGACGATTCTGACAACGGATTTGTTCAAAAATAAGATTTCTTATCAACGCTTAATCAAAAGAAGAAAACGCGTAGATTCTTTTTTTACAGACACATTATTCTTCGTCGAACAAACTCGTATCTTGAATAAAATTACGGATAAAGCGCGCCACCGTTACGGGGGCATCTTCAAGTAAATAATAGCCCGCATAGTCGATCTCCAAAAACTTAGCTTGAGGATAAATTTTGCGCCAACGTGTCAAATACATTTCAGGCGGATAATAAGGATCTTGCATCCCCCAAATGATGGCAATCGGGCGATCTTTAAACATCCAGAGTCCGTATTCAATCTGCAACAAAATTTCATACGAAAAATCGGCAGGAGAAATGGGTGTATCTAAAATAAATTTATGAAGTGCAATTCGATTTTCATACGAATTATAGGGCATACTCAATCCTTGCGCCACCATAGGCGGCAAGGTATACTGTGGCGTTGTGGCCGCAAGACCGGTTGCAAACAAGTTAAGATTGCGGACAAAAAAATCACCAATCACAGGGGTTCTCAAGAAATGAATGTACCACGGAAATTTAGGCACAGTGAACGCAGTGGAATTCATAATAATAATACGCGCAAAACGGTGTTGATGGCGAATGGCGCAACCTAACCCAATCGCCCCTCCCCAGTCATGAACAATTAATGTGATACGGCGCAAATTCAAACGCAAAATCAACGTCTCTAAATTATCAATATGGTTTTCTAAATGATAATCATAGTGTTGAGGTTTTTCGGAAAGCCCGCATCCCATGTGATCAGGAGCTATAACACGGTATTGTTTGGAATACGCTTTAATAAGACGTCGATAAAAAAACGACCACGTCGGATTCCCGTGCACCATTAAAATAGGGGTCCCTTCCCCTTCGTCCACATAGTGATAATTGTAACCGCCGATGTCAATATAGTGCGATTCAAAGGGATACTCGGTGCGAATAGACTCCATCGACATTTTAGCTTGATCGACAGGGTTTATCACATCCGTAAGCACAGACTGAATATGATCAATCATACGCGCAATCCCTCATTCAATGCATTCCATAAAGGGCCAACACCCTTCACACAGAGGAGCGTGCATTTTTCTTGCAAACAATGAGATCGATTTTGCATATTCGTGACTCCATAAATGAGTGCATTCAAAGGGAGGATGGCGAAGGCATATAGGAGTTGAACCTACCTACGAGGGCATACCCCGTACACCAGTTTTGAAGACTGGGAGCAGCACCGGCCACTGCATGCCTCCAATATATAATGTACGCCCATTTTGCAAATAAACAAGTCTATTTACAAAATTTTATGGCACTTTTTTGTATTTAAGAAGCGATAGGACGTTCAAAAATTGAAAATACGGTTCCGCGATAGGTAAAACCACAAACAAGACGGTACTCAGCAAAATAGCGTTGAACGATAAGCGCAGAGACCGATTCGGGGGTACAATCTGGCGTCACACTGGCAACATATTCGTAGGATTGATTCGGCGAAATTTCGAGTGACATCATCAATTGGTCGTCCAACATCAACCCGCCCAAAATGCGCCATCCATCAGCGCGTTTTACAATGAAGTTCAGGGTTTCGGATATCTCTTTAGGATCGGTTGTGACCCATGTTTCTATACTCAAACTAGCAATTTTATGCGGATTCATAAGCTACTCCTCAGTTTTGGACTTGAAAATTCACAATATTAATGTATATTATAATGCTGAATTTGTCAAATCGTCTAATCAATAAAACCTTAAAAAAAAGGCACTACTATGTCCTATAGCGCATCTGATCTCCGTCAAGGCCTCAAAATCATGCATGATGGCATTCCTTACGTTATCACTGATTTTGAATTCTGTAAACCCGGTAAAGGCACAGCTCTCTATCGTTGCCGTCTTAAAAACCTCCTCACTGGTTCAACGATGGATCGTACATTCCGTCCTGTTGACTCTTTTGAAATCCCCAACGTTTACGAACGCGAAGTAGTTTACGCATATAAAGATGGCGAAAATTTTGTTTTCTCCGATGACGAAACATTTGAAGAAACAATCGTTACACCTGAAGTTCTTGCTGAAAAAGTATGGTTCATGATCGAGAACACCGCTTGCCGTATCCTCTATTACAACGATGCTCCTATCGAGGTAAACTTTGTTTCTCCTTTCATCGAAAAAGAGATTGTTGAAACCGAGCCCGGCGCACGTGGCGATACTGCTAACAACGTGATGAAACCTGCAAAAGTGGATAACGGTTACGAACTCCAAGTGCCTATCTTTATTAACCAAGGCGACTGGGTTCGTATCGATACACGTACTGGTAAATATGCAGACCGCGTCAAAAAGAGCTAATCTTGACCACTGATTTTCTAAAATCACTGCAAGCTAAAAAGCCGTTTCTCGAATTACGAGGACGGCTTTTTTCAGCAATACGCACCTACTTTGCTCAACATCACTATTTGGAGATTGAGACCCCTGTGCTTATTGATGCGCCTGCTCCCGAAGCGCATATTGTCTCTCCCGCGGTTTTGTCGGGCGGATACTTGCGCCCTTCCCCCGAACTCGAAATGAAAGTGATGCTGGCCGCAGGTTATGAAAAATTATACCAAATGGGCAGTTGTTTTCGTGAAGGGGAATATGGACGCAAACATAATCCCGAATTTACCCTCTTAGAGTGGTACTGTGCGGGACAGTCTGATAGAGATATATTGAAGTTTACAGCTAAAATGCTCCAGTTTGTTTCACAGCAACTCCCCGAAATCTCTCACTACGATTTTGGAAATTATGAAATCATTTCGGTACAAGAAGCCTTTTTAAAATATGCCAATGTTGATGCGTTTCAAGCAATTGAAGAGGGTTCATTTGATGAGATTTTAGTAACGCTGGTCGAACCCCATCTCGGAAGAAATAAACCCACTTTTTTGGTCGACTATCCTGCAAAAGCCGCAGCGTTCGCCCAACTCAACCCGAATAATCCCGCCGTGAGCGAACGTTGGGAACTCTACTTAAACGGTATCGAACTTGCCAACGCTTATGGCGAACTTATTGATCCAGTGATTCAACTCGAACGCTTTAAGGAAAATGAAATTATCCGTGCGGAAAATGGATTTTCCCCCTACCCTGAAGCGACACGTTTTATCGAAGCCATCCAACATGCAATTCCCCCATCTGCGGGTTGTGCGTTAGGTCTTGATCGACTCACCATGTTTTTTGCTCAAACAGACAATATCCACCTTGTCCGCTCTTTTTAACTTTCTTTTTACAGTTATATTTTTTTGACTAAGATTCTTAAATCAATTTTTTCAATGAAACCTAAAAAAGTTGCAAAGAGAAGAATTAAAATATTGAAAAAAAACTTGAATTCCGCTTGAAAAAAATGTAAAAGCGTGGTATCTTATTTGTTCATTATAGTCTAATACAATATTTATATATAGAAACGAGTTGTTATGCGTCAAAAAAAGGAAACCATTGTAGAAAAGGAGAGTGCGGAAGCGTTTCTTACGCGTTTATCGTCGAAATCTGTATTTAAAGCGGGAAAAGATTTGCTTAAAATAAATGCACGGATCTGTGGAAGTCGTGATGAAGATGGGGGAGTTCATGCAATTTTTGAGGGAAAAGATGGCGAAATTATTACCGTGTATGGTCGTGCCACCTCTAAAACCGCGCGCTCGCATTGTTCGCATTGTGGAGACAAACCCCACTCATTATGTCCGCACGCATTCGCAGCGTTGCTTTACGACTACAAATATGCGCCCGTTCGACGCACTGATATTGAACAAACAGAACCTAAATTTCAAGGATTAGTCACATTCGATTACAAATCCTTAGCGGAAACCGCCTCAGAATATGAACCCAAAGCCCAAGTTCGTATTGATGTTGAGACCGATTTCCCACACGTCCCCAGTAAGTGGGAAAAAATCGAGTTCACAGTCACCATGACCAATGGCAACAAAACCTATCGCGGGACCGTTTCAAGTATACGTCAACTCCATTTTAATAAGGGCGGACTCCTCAATGAAAAAGATTTCCCTTTACAGGCACGTCAAATCTTCCGCTATCTCGCAACGAACGCAGAAGATGGTGGCACACGCTTGTTGCTCGACTCCGAACAAACCGCAGAATTTTTTCATTGTTTAGCCGATTTTCCCCTTTTGTATCAAGCCGGACAGCGTATTTATATCCACAAAGGCGAAGCGGAACCCATTTTATTGGTCTCAGCCCCAAAGGCCGATACGCAAAAAATTCAAGCGGCCATTCGTGTCAATGACCGCATTGTCCCCTTCCCAGTGACCCGTGTCATTACAGGGCGCAATGGGGTATGGGTCGGCTTTCAAGGCGAATACTGGTGGGTGCCCGCGCGCCTCGACATCGGTTGGTTACGCTCATTTTTCAAGACACCAGAGCAAAACTTGCCCTTAGCTGAAGCAGAAAAATTTATTCAAGAAATACGTTGTGCGCCGATGGATATTGTCCGTGCGAAACGTTATTCCAATCGTATTCCAACCCCTGAAGTTCTTTTAGATGCAAGCATGGAACGCGATGAAAATCTATTTATCTTAAGTGTCAAATTCGTTTATGCGGGTGTGGTTTATGAAGCCGATCAAGCGCGATTACGCGATGATGGGGAGTCGCTACTCTACCGCAACAACCGTTTTGAGTCTGAACTGATCAATCGTATTCGTTACTTCGGTTTCAAACCTGCGCAACGTCACCCTTCCATTCAATGGATTCACAGCGCAGCGATGGCACAGTTTTCAGCCAAAGAACTCCCCGATTTAATGAAAGAGTTTCCCACCATTTCAATTTCTCAAAAATTGCTTAAGCTCATTCATCCGCCCAAACTCCACGCACATTTCTTATATAAACGCGAAGATCAAGATTTTCTCTATTTGGAAACTCATTTTTCAATTGATCAACGCAAACACAAAATGTATTGGAAAGATGTACTGCCTTTTATTAAAAACGATGTCAAGGGATTTGCCTTTGATGCCGAAACGTATGTCATTATTCCCGACCCCTTACTTGTTTTTCTACGCAAAATTGAACCGATGGTGATTCAAGTCAAAGGGAATGAGGACACCTTGCGCCTTGCACGCTCCAACGTCCCGTACTGGACCCATCTTGGGAAAGATATCGTAGGAGCTGTTCCCCATGCGTTTTGGGGCATTGAATACGCCTTGCAACGTCCACCCCGCGAAAGCGAAGGACCTTCTATTACGGCAACATTTGTGGGAGAGCTTCGTCCTTATCAGCAGGAAGGGACGTATTGGTTGATGCAACGTTTTAGCAACCGTTTCAATGTGGTATTAGCCGATGAAATGGGATTGGGCAAAACGGTGCAAACCCTCTCTTTATTGGCACAAACGCCTCATCTTGAAGGGGTGCCACACCTCATTATTTGCCCCACATCGTTAACAGAAAACTGGCGTCGTGAAGTGAAGCGATTTGTGCCCGACTTCCGAGTCGCAGTTGCTGAAGGAAACTTGCGAGATGTGATTTGGAACGACTTAGCCTCGTATGATATTGTGATTGTATCGTATGCGATTGTGCGTCGTGATATTCAACAAATTGTCCAACATCCATTTTCGGTTCTTGTTTTGGATGAGGCGCAACATATTCGCAATGCTGAAACAGCGAATGCGAAAACCTGTAAATCGATTCGTTCTAAATACCGACTCGTTCTCACGGGTACACCGCTTGAAAATTCGCCAGCCGACTTGTGGTCGATGTTCGACTTCTTACACCCGAACATGTTGGGAAATCAACATGCGTTTATGCAACGGATTCATGATGATCCCCAACAGGCAATGGAAGGTTTATCCAAACAAATTGCGCCTTTAATGTTGCGTCGTAAAAAGAGCGAAGTTTGTGCTGAACTCCCCCTTAAAACAGAGCAACTTTTATATTGTGAAATGACCCCTCAACAAGCCGAAATCTATCAACAATATTTAGCCACTGGGCGCCGTCAATGCGAAGAGATGCTCAACCACGAATTACAAGGCAAAAAAGCAACGCATTTCGATGTGCTTGCCACCTTAATGCGACTCCGCCAAATTTGCTGTCATCCCCAACTTTTACCCGATGTTGATGCCAAAGAAAAAATGGTCTCTTCCAAAGTTGAACTCCTCATGGAGATGCTCGCTGAAGCGATCGACTCCGATCATAAAGTGCTGATTTTTTCTCAGTTTACCAGCATGCTCTCTTTACTTAAACCGAAGTTGGATGCCGCACAAATTCCTTACGAATATTTAGACGGTCATACCACAGATCGACTCGATCATGTCGATAACTTTAATAACAATCCAGATATTCCCGTGTTCTTGCTTTCGCTTAAAGCGGGGGGAACAGGGTTGAATTTAACTTCGGCTGACACCGTCATACTTTTCGACCCATGGTGGAATCCAGCTGTTGAAAATCAAGCAGCCGACCGCGCACATCGTATCGGACAACAACGCCCGGTTACCATTTCACGCCTCATCGTTAAAAATAGTATCGAAGAGCGAATCTTACTCTTAAAAGAAAGTAAACAAAAATTGTTTGATGAACTGGTGGAATCCAATACCCAAGTTGCAAGCTCAGCAGAACTCACCGCTGAAGATCTTGCTTTCTTACTTGCCCCCTAAATCGTGATAATAGGTTGATCACAATTTGAGAGGACATTGAGTCATTCTATCATTATACCAATGCGTTTTCAACGGCAGTAAGAAAAGCTTCAATATCTTCATCCGTGTGTGCCATCGATAAGAAACACGCTTCAAATTGTGCAGGTGACAAGTAAAATCCTTGTGCAAGCATCTTTTGAAAAAAGTGGGCAAAACGTGAAGTGTCGCAAGTTTTAACATCATCTAAGTTGCGCAATGGGGCGGGTTTGTCGGTAAAGAAAATCGTAAATAATGCGCCTGCATAAGCACAATGTCCTGCTAAATTTTTGGATTGAAACATCGCATTGATGCGTTCAGAGATATAACGCGCTTTGTTCGTTAAAGCCTCATAAGGGTTCAAATCGCGCAATGCTTCTAAGGTTGCAATTCCTGCTGCAAGTGCCACAGGATTTCCTGAAAGTGTTCCTGCTTGATAGACAGGCCCCACGGGGGAAAGTTGTTGCATAATATCCGTGCGTCCTCCCACCGCACCAATAGGAAGACCGCCACCAATAATTTTGCCTAATGTCGTTAAATCAGGACGCACCCCAATGGTTTCCGCATAGGTTGTTGCGCCAAAGCGGAACCCATTAATCACCTCGTCAAAAATAACCAATGCGCCTTGTTCATGTGCAAGGGTAATCACCTTCTTAAGAAAACCTTCTTCAGGTAAAACCAACCCCATATTCCCAGGAACAGGTTCTAAAATAATTGCGGCAACTTGGTTTGGATTGGCATCAAACACCTTTTGAATCGCATCTAAATCATTGTATTTTGCAACTAAAGTATCTTGTGCAACCCCATCAGTCACTCCATCCGAAGCCGCCAAACCGCCAGTGAGGAGTCCGCTTCCTGCCGCAATTAAAAAAGCATCCGAATGCCCATGATAGCATCCCTCAAACTTAATAATTTTAGCGCGTTTGGTAAAGGCGCGAGCCAAACGAATGGCGGTCATTGTGGCTTCTGTTCCAGAGGTAACTAAGCGGACAGATTCCATGGAAGGGACGAGTTCGCATAACAAATTTGCCATGGTGACTTCGGCAGGGGTACACGCCCCAAAGGAGAGTCCGTTGACAACCGCATTTTGAGTTGCGCGAATCACATTCGGATAGGCATGACCCAAAATCATAGGTCCCCATGAACCACAAAAATCGACATATCGATTCCCATCAACATCATAAATATACGCCCCTTCGCCACGGACAATGTAGCGCGGAATCCCCCCGACATGTTTGAATGCACGAACAGGGCTATTCACGCCCCCAGGAATATGTTTTTGGGCAAGATTAAAAAGGTTTTCAGATTGTGTAGCATTCATGGGAACATCCTTTATTTAGATTCATGAGAAATAATTTGAGGGGTTAAATAGGCGGTAATTTTGAGATCATTACCCAATTTTGAAGCGGTCATTTCATAGAGCGGGAATGTTTCGGAGAGGGTCTCTGGGTTGAGTCCAGAAACACTCGTTCGCGAATCTTTCCCCCCTAAAATTTTAGGCGCAATATGAAACTCAATTTTTTGAACCGCGCCTTGCTGTAAAAGTAAACTTGCCAATGCGCCACCACCTTCAACAAGCAGTGCGGTAATTCCTTGTTGACCCAGTTCGGAAAGCCAAGCATGCGTCTCTTCAGCCGTGCGACAATTCACACGTTGTGGGATGGGTTCACCGGGCATAAGTTCTTTCAATTCGGTATCAGTTAACGATTGTGTTGCCACGAGTCGCAAAGGTTGAGACGTCCAATTTTTCACGTTACGCACATTTAAGCGAGGTTGATCCAAACGGACGGTTTCGCCGCCGACACAAATAGCATCCGCCCATTGACGAAGTTTTTGTACCCTTGCGCGCGCTTGGGGGCCAGTAATCCATTGCGAGTTCCCTGTTACCGTTGCAATTTTGCCATCTAAGGTTTGCGCCATCTTCAACAACACAAAAGGTTTTCGATGTTGAATCCAATAAAAAAACGCTTCATTTAATTCATAAGCCTCTTTCGCGCAGAGTCCGACTTCGCATGCGACTCCATGCGACTCTAAAATTTGGACGGCACGTCCAGCATGTTGGGGATTCGGATCTAAGACGGCAATATATACGCGTTGAATTCCAGCACGAAGAATCGCTTCCGTACAAGGCGGTGTACGCCCATAGGTTGAACACGGTTCAAGCGTGACATACAAAGTGGCACCTTGAGCTTTATCGCCCGCATTTTGAAGCGCATGAACTTCCGCATGGGGTGTCCCTGCACAATGATGGTACCCTTCGCCCACGATTTCATTTTCACGCACGACTACCGCCCCCACCATCGGATTTGGCGAAGTGCGACCCCATGCTTTACGCGCTAATGTCAGCGCACGACGCATATATTGAATAGGTGTTTTCGTTGGATTCATAACAGCTCCTAAAGTAGGGTTTCGGCGAGGGTATTCCAAAAGGCAAGACCGCGTCGCGTCGGTGAAATATGAGTATGATTATTTTGATGGGTGATTTCGATGAGGTTTAACTTATTTAACGTATCGAGTTGGGTTTGAAAATGGGAAAAATTAAAGCCAGACTGTTTTTCAAACAACGCTTCATCCCATCCAAATGTTGTACGCAACCCAAAAGCGAGAATTTCCGCAGCACGAATTTGAGGCGAAACTTCATCGCGTTCGGGCGATACGCCTGCAAGCCAGTCCGATAATGAATTTGACTCTGTCCAGCGCACATTGCCATCAAAGGAGGTTGCCGATGGGCCAAGCCCAAGATAGGAGTCGCCTAACCAAATCCCAAGATTGTGTCGACTTTCTGCATCGGGTTTCGCATAGTTTGAGACTTCATAGGGGCGGAGTCCGTACGGTTGGATCCAGTCTGGGAAATGTTCCCATACGTCTATCGCTAAGCACTCGGTATCGGATTCTTCAAAATGGGGATAGAGGGCTGTTCCTTCCTCACGGGTTAAACTATAAGCTGAAAGATGTTCAATGCCTAAATCAAGGAGTTGTTCAACATCACTTTTAACATCATAAAGGGTCTGAGTAGGAATGGCATAAATCAAATCTGCGTTGAGTCGTGAGAATCCCACATTTTGTAGCATTTTTATTTTTTGAACAATCTCTGTGGGTGTGGCATGACGTTGCAATATTTTGAGCTTATCCGATTGCAAAGTTTGCGCCCCTAACGAGATTCGGTTCACCCCACGATTCAACATCAGCTCTGCCTTAGAGAGGGTTAACGATTCAGGGTTTGATTCGATTGTAAACTCAAAGTCTGAACTTTTAGGCAAAGTTGCACAAGCCGATAAAAGAGTCTCTAACTGCGACTCATTCAACAAAGAAGGGGTTCCGCCACCGATAAAAATAGAGTGTAAAGGTTGAGAAAACGCTTGTAAACGAATCTGCATAAGCACGCGTTGAAGCCATGCATCGATTTGCGACAATGTTGGGTTTGGCAAAGAGTAAAAAGCACAGTATCCGCACTTTGATTGACAAAATGGCACATGGATATAAAGGCGTTTCATCCCGCGACCTTCATAAGATTAATTAGTCATCGTCTAACACATCATCATTGCGAATATAGACGCCGTGAAGTGTAAGCGATTCTTCTAGTTTCTCAATCGGAAGCCCCATAATGTTAGAGAGCGAACCTTCATAGGATTCAATAATCATATCCGCATACTCTTCTTGAATCCCATATCCGCCAGCCATATCATACGGCTCTACTTTTCGTACATAATCGGCAATAACCTCGTCCGTCAACGTTTTAAATGTGACTTTGGAAGTCTCCATAAACAACATTTGAATATCACGCGCGCGCATCACAATGCTTACAGCGGTAATCACACGATGCGTCTTGCCCGATAAACGACGCAACATTACACAAGCTTCTTCAAAATTATGAGGTTTACCCAACATTTCGTTGTCGATAACTACGCCCGTATCGGCCCCAATCACAAGGGCATCTTGATCTGTTTCCGCCACAGAATTCGCTTTGCGTTCGGCATTACGCAAAAGAGGTTCGGGAATATAACCCGAATTTTCTTCACGAATTCCAGCGGCATTGATGCGAAAATCATCGCCCACAAGGTCAATAAGAAGAGCGCGTCGACGCGGAGAGGAGGAAGCAAGTATTATATTTTCAGGGGTAATCATAGTGTTAAAGTTTAAATTAAAATTTTTAATACATTATAATATACATTCGATTTAGAAAAAAACAAGGAACAATATATAAATAAAGTATTATAAATAGAACTAACGTGGTTAAGGAAAAGGATTTATTCGTAGGTATAAACAATTGTGACCCCTGAGCCCCCAGGTATATTAATCTCTTCCCCATAATCCACACGCATGGCACAGGGGCATGAGGCAAGAAATTCACGAACGGCTCGACGCAAAATCCCATGACCGCAACCATGGACAATTTCAAGTCGAATCCCACGCTCTTTATAAACAATTGCCTCAATACGTGTTAAAGCAAGATCCACGTGGAGTCCGTGCAAGTCAATTTTACGTTGATAGGCCATGAGGTTAAAACAAAACTAAACGATACACGTTTAGCGACGTCGCATCCCCGCCGCCATCATTTGACGGTGCATGGGATGAATCGCTTGTGAATGCGCAGGCTGTTGCATTTGTTTAGGTTGTTCAAGGAAAAGAGCATACCAATGTTCGCCAAAGGATGCATTTGAAAATTGTTTATTTTTACCATTTTGAAGCAACTGTAAATTTTGAATCAAAGTTTCGTTCATTGTATTCGTTTTTCCGTCAATCAACACTTTAATCGCAGCATCTACATGATTATTTTTGAGGTGAATCCATGACATAGTTGCATAAACCAATGCCCCATTACCTTTGAACTTTTTAACAGCACTTTTATATGTTTTTTCGAGTTCTTTGGTATTTTCAGTTGCAAAGCAACGTGCCATTTTCATACAAGCCGAAACAGGTTCGCCCACAATCACTTTGGAGAGCAATTCATCAGTCGTTTTAAAATCTTTCATTTGATAATAAAACTGAAATTGCATGGTCGCAATTTGACGATCCAACATAAACGTCCAATGCTTATACTTACGCAACAGTTCAATCGTATCAATTGCATCTTTAAGCATTGCATTTTGTTCGCGTTCTGCTTGCGCCATCAATGTTTTGGTATTTCCGCCACGACGCGCCAAGTTTTCATACTTCATACGAAGTTCATTTGCGGCAGTCTGCATCCCAAACTGCATTGCTGTAATCACAGAAGTGAGTTGTTTGCGTACCCAAAAACCAATCGCCACTTGCACGGCAAGTGCCGCCACGATACCTGAAACGAAACTCCATGTTTGCGACCATCCCAACACCAAATGGGTTGTTGCGCTAACCGTAAGGAGAACTGCAATTGTAATTAAAAGAGCGTACATAATATTCCTTTAGTGTGTTGTTTGAAAATATAATAACTATTACTATAATATACATCCATTTTTTATAAATACAATAGTAAGTCGATTCAATTTATAGATTTATTTATTGCGCATTTTTTATATACTATTTACAAGGTGTTCTAAAGCGTCGTTAAAAATTTGATTGCGCGACTCAATCGATAAGGACTACGAAACGCTAATTGAACGATAAAATTCGCGTCCATCTTGATGGGTAACCTCAAGGCGTTTGGCCACAATTAACACTTGAATTTGTGCTTGAATCTCCTCTGCAGGCAACTCTAAAAGCAATGTTAAATCCTCAAAAGTGCAAGGTCGACGCAAACAGGTTTCAAGAATACGATGCGCCAAATTACCATAAGTAACTTTTTCGGATATTGCAGGTGGGGCAATTTTACCCACACACTCCACGGGCGCATAGGGCGCCATCGCATCGCGAAATTTACCTAATAACTCTGGCGTGGGTTGACGAATCCAATCGACGCAACCCGGACGATCCAACATATTGAGTTGCACTTTATGAGGTTTGATTTTAGAAACAGCATTAGCCAGCAGTTGAATCTCTTCATCCGAATCATTCACATCTGGCACCACAAAAATCTCAAGCCACATCTCCACATTGGGGCAACTTGAACGATAAGCCACTAGTGCATCAACAATCGCTTCAGGATTAGTAATAGATTCTGGACGCGTAATTTTCCGAAAAGGCTCAAGGCTCACCGCATCTAACGAAGGAACAATTCGATCCACTAACGCTATTTCTTCACGTACTTGTGGGTCAACAAGCGGAGTAGAATTGGTAATCAAGCAAATTTTATATTGCGGATAATGTTGTTTGAGATGACGAATCACCGTACCAATCCCAGAATGTAAACAAGGCTCCCCTGCCCCCGAAAAAGTGATAAAGTCAAGCGGAGGATTCTCTGATAAATAATCATCAAGCTCTTGAATTACATCGTCCGTTGGCACCCACTCTTTACGTATGGATGTGAGGGCAGTAGTGCGCCCACACTCACAGTAGATACAGTTCATCGAACACGTTTTAGGGGGCAATAAGTCAATCCCTAAACTTCGACCAATGCGACGCGACAAAATAGGGCCAAACAAATAACGCATATTTATTCTCCTGAACGACTACGTTCCAAACGTTTAAGACGCGATTCGATTTCGTCTTTTGCCTCTTGAGTCGTTTGAAGAGATTCTTCCAACTCATCTTTAGTTTCGCGTAATTTGCGCATCTGTACGCGTAATTCGTGCGTCTCTTTAGAAAGGACAAACCAACGTTTAATAAAGAAAAGAAGCGTTCCAGCCAATGTAAAAATAATGAGCGTAGCAAGAATCAACACCGCAATTAAAGCAAAGGTTGAAATCATCCATATATCGTAGCCATTTTGTGAAGTCGCAATACAGCTTGAAGAATCGATGGTTTGTACAAATGTGTTCAAGTTCATATTAGGTCCTATTTTTGTTTTTCGAGGAGGTAGAGATCGCGGAGAATATTTAAGGCTTCATCCATATAGACATCGTTATTTGCATCGCCTTTGTCGTCGAGACCGTTCGCACGCGCTTGACGTTTTGAAAGACGTAACAAGTGAATTTGTTGTTCCATAATCTCCTTCTCTTTAAGGTAGGATTGCCAACGTTCATCTAAATTTAACGAAAGCGTTTTAGAATCGCGAACCGATTTAATAAACGCAATTTGTTCTTTCATAATATTAAAAACCATATTACTATCCACGCGTTCTTGTGATTTTTGACGAAGCGTTTTCACCACAGTATCGTAGTTAGGAATATAACTCCCACAAGTTGCAGGTGCAATTTTATCAAACGGAAGCGCATTTTTGAATTCGCGTTCACCCGACTCCATCGCATCAGATAAAGCAGGGAAAATAATATCAGGAACCACCCCGCGTAACTGGGTTGATTCGCCATTCGGACGATAAAATTGAGCGTTGGTAAATTTAATCGCGCCAAGAGGTGGGGCTACTTTAAATGTTTGTGCAAAATTATCAAGATCCTTCACCTCTTGAACCGTCCCTTTTCCGTGGGTTTGTTGATCCCCCACAATGATTGCGCGTTTATGATCTTGGAGCGCGCCTGCTAAAATCTCAGAGGCAGACGCCGAAAACTTGTTCACCATCACCACAAGCGGTCCATCAAACGCAATTGAGGGATCGGAATCATCGTAGGGAGACACACGTTGTTTTGCATCACGCACTTGCACGACAGTGCCTGTTTTAATAAAGAGTCCGGAAATACGAATTGCATCGATCAATGCGCCTCCTCCATTGGTGCGTAAATCCAAAAGTACCGCATCCACTTTACTATCTTTGAAATCGTTAAGAATGGCTGAAACATCGTTAAACGCACACTTAGGATTGATTCTATCAGCAAAGTTAAAATAGAAAGATGGAAGAACAATAACGCCCACACGAATATTTTTATCATTTTCTAATTTCATATCGACAATTTCACTGCGAGCAGCACCATCTTTGATTTCAATTTTCTCACGAACAAGTTCAATTGTTTTTTGTGCGCCCATGCCTCCACCCGCCATCCCTTCAAGGATGGTCAATGTAATTTTTGTCCCTTTTTCACCACGAATATAGGTCACGGCTTTAGTGATGTTCATTTCGACAAGATCCGTTGCGGGTTTCCCCTCCTCAGCAACAGCAATAATACGATCATTCACTTTAAGCAAACCCGATTTTGAAGCAGGTCCACCAGGAATTAAGGATGTAATTTTGATATAACCTTCATCATACATTAACTCCGCCCCAATCCCACACAACTCAAGGCCCATCTGAATATTGAAATCCGCTTCTGTACTGGGCGCCATATAAGAAGAGTGAGGATCATAAGCGCGCATCATTGAAGAGAGATACATCTCAGCAACATCATCATGAGAGATTTCTAAATAATTTTTGTAAGCTTGATTGAGGCGTTTTTTAAGACGGGCAACATCAGATAAACCCGCATTCATCGTATCCGACACCACTTTTCCACTGTCTGTAAGTTTTAATAAAATCAATTCATTTACGATACGCCCTCTCCATAACGCCTGCATCTCTTCAACATTTGTAGGGTATGGCATTAAATCACGATCTACAATCAAACTATCTTGTGAATAAAGATCGTGTTTTTCGTCTAAAATTTTGTTGGCATAATCGTTATAATCTTTCATGCGATCTTTCATGATGTCGAAAACCAAATAAGAAAATTTAATATTGCCACGTCCTTTTAATATGAGATCATCAAGACGCAAGGCATATTTACTGCGCCATGCAGAAACTTCGCTATCTAAAAAAAACATTTTGTTTGGGTCCAACGTATAAAGGTAATCATCGAACCACTTTTGCGAAACTTCATTATTAAGGGGTTGTTGGTTATAGTGGTTGGAAACTAAAAGGTTGGCAACCAAATAAGAAATTTTTTGGAGTCGTTTATCTTTTTCAATTTGCGAATCCGTCTTCTCTTCGAC
>CAZIVM010000029.1:0-20062 GCA_964542845.1 uncultured Victivallales bacterium | reverse complement strand
AGTCTCCTAATTTTCAATGGATAAAATTATCAAATTATAGAAAATTATTAAACTAACTTCTCTAAATAACTTTTTTCATTATAAAATTAGGAGACTTTCTCAGTTTATAAGGGGGGGAGATAGATATTCAAAACGTTCATATGCCTCAAGTAATTGATCTTCAAGCGAACGATGTTCTTCATTGAGTTCATTGATTTGCGCGCCATACTTTGCATAAAAATCGGGGTCTGCAAAAATGCTTTCGAGTTCGCTAATACGCGATTCCATACGTGGAATCTCTTTTTCTAAATGTTTGAACTCTGTTTGTTCTTTGAATGTTTTTTTATTGCTTTTTTTAGGCGTTTCTTGGGGTGATGTCACCGACTTCGTGATAGTTTTCGCAGGTTTTCCTTCTTTAGCCGTAGAGACTGCTTGTGCTGATTTGAGCAAATAGTTATCATAATCGCCAACATGATATACCCATTTCCCGTTGGGTTGAATCCCTAAAATACCATCGCAAACACGATTTAAGAAGTAGCGGTCGTGGCTCACGACAATGACGCATCCCTCGTATTCAACTAACGCTTCTTCAAGCAATCGCAATGACTGTAAATCTAAATCATTAGTCGGTTCATCCAAAATCAAGAAATTACCGCCGCGTTTTAAAATTTTAGCAAGAATTAAACGTGCTTTTTCGCCGCCAGAAAGGTGTTTAATCTGAGAATGAATGCGGTCGGCCGTAAACATAAAACGTCCTAAATATCCCCAAATAGAGATTTGTTGGTCGCCTAACTGAATAGAAGTTTTATTTTCGCCTATTTCTTCTAAAACCGTTTTTTCGCCATCAAGTTTGAGTTTTCCTTGATCAATATAGTTGTAGACTATATTATCCGCTATATTAATTTTACCTTCAGTCGGTTCAAGTTCGCCCGTAATCATTTTGAGCAGACTTGTCTTTCCTATTCCGTTAGGCCCTACAATTCCGATTTTGAGTTTGGGTTGAAATTCAAAGTTGAGTTTACCAATTAAGGTGCGGTCACCGAATTTGAGCGATGCTCCCTCTATATCCACGGTTTTATTACCGAGTCGACCCGCCTGTGGAATAATTAAATCCATAGAACCGACACGTTTAGGGCCTTCTTTGGCTTCGATTTCATAGAAACGTTTGATACGACCAAGGTTGCGTTTAAGACGCGCTTTGGGTGATCGACGCACCCAGTTAATTTCGGAGCGTAAAAACTTTTGGCGTCGATACTCCTCTTGATCTTCCGCATATTCGCGTTCAGCCTTTTCTTCTAAGAAGTCGGCATACGATCCTTCGTAAGAGTAAAAAACGCCATAGTCTAACTCTACAATTCGCGTGGCGAGTCGGTCTAAGAAGTAGCGATCGTGCGTTACAAACAAACAAGCCCCTGTGAATTTGGATAAAAACTTTTCAATCCATTCAATCGTTTCAACATCAAGATGGTTGGTGGGTTCATCCAAGAGTAACAAATCAGGTTCTGAAACTAAAGCGCGTGCAAGCGCAACACGTCGTGTTTCTCCACCAGAGAGATGGGCACACGTGCGGTGATGATCGGGGAGGTCAAGACGTTCCAGCATGGTTTTGAGTTTGACTTCAAGATTCCACGCATCGTGTTGGGTTAAATAGTGTTCGATCTCTTCGTGTTCTTTGGCGGAGCACTTGGGGTCGTGATAACGCTGATGAAGTTCATTCAAGTGTTCGAGCCCCGACTTCACATTTTCGATGATTGTTTTTTCGCGATCAATTTCAAAATCTTGCGGTAAATAAGCAATTTGTAAATCTTTGGCAATACTAATGGTGCCATGATCGGCTTGGAGTTTACCCACGATAATTTTCATAAAGGTTGATTTTCCGCAACCATTGCGTCCGACAAGCCCGACACGTTCTCCTTCATGGATGGAAAAATCAGCATGATTGAGGAGTTGATCCTTTCCCATGAGCATTTGTAAATCGGTGCCTTGCCATAAAACTTTAGTTGCCATAATCGATTCCTTTATACGCTATTCTTACATCGCTTCTGGAACATTGATGGTGAGCGTTTGCAAACCATCTTTGAGCACTTCACGCACTTTTTCGCAAAGGAAAAGACGCGCCTGTGCCAGTTCCGCATTTTCGGCCGCCAAGACAGGGCATGCTGCATAAAAACGAGAGAAAAGTTTTGCCAACTCAAGTAGATATAATGTGATGGGGGCGCAGTCCATTTTTTCTGCCGCGATATGAAGTGTATTTGGCCAGAAAAGGAGTTTAGACGCCAATGTTTTTTCTTCTGGTGAGCCCAAAAGTGAAAGGGAGTCAGCATTCGGAGCAAGACCGCGCTCAGTGGCTTTGCGTAAGATGGCTTGAATACGTGTGCAGGCGTATTGAACATAAGGCCCTGTGTCGCCTTCGAAACGAACGGACGCTTGAGGATCAAACTGCATGGTGGTTTTCGCATTGAACTTTAGCAACATAAATTTGAGTGCGCCCATTCCAATGGTTTCGGCGCGACTATCGATATCGGCAGGCGGATTGTCGCCACTGCTTTCAAGGATGCGCTCTTTGGCAAGTGCGCTCATCTCATCGAATAAATCATCGGCATCGACCACAGTCCCTTCGCGCGACTTCATTTTGCCTGAGGGTAAGTTCACCATTCCATAAGAGAGGTGGTGGAGTCCATCGGCCCATGAATAACCGAGCATGTGCATAATTTCGAAAAGTTGTTTAAAGTGAAGTAATTGTTCATCGCCAACTACCCAGATTTGACGATCTGCATTCCACTCATCATGTTTAAGCAGAGTGGTTCCGATATCTTGCGTGATATAGACACTTGTCCCATCTGAACGTAATACAATTTTATCGCCCATTTTCTTGCCCAAGGGGGCAAACACTGCGCCATCTTCGCGTTTTTGGAACACTCCACGATTTAAACCATCTTCGACAATATCTTTTCCGAGAATATAGGTATTGGATTCATAGTATGTTTTAGTGAAATTAATTCCCATACGTTCATAGGTTTCCGCGAATCCTTTGAGAACCCAGCTGTTCATTAACTCCCAGAGCGCGCGAACATCGGGATCGCCAGCTTCCCAGTCTTGAAGCATTTTTTGTGTCGCTTGACCAATTTCGGTTTGGAGAAACAAATCATCGCTCGTTTTTTCGGCGAGTTCGGGATTCGATTCTTTTAATGTTTTAATTTCAGCCTCAAGCATTTGATTGTATTTAACGTAGAAATCTCCCACGAGGTGATCCCCTTTTTTGCCTGCGGTTTCAGGGGTAATTCCTTCGCCCCAACGCGCATAAGCCAGCATCGATTTACAAATATGGATTCCGCGGTCGTTAACCAAATTGACTGGAACCACATTGTGTCCAACTCGCTTTAAGAGTGCGCTTAACGACATTCCTAAGGTGTTGTTACGCACATGTCCTAAGTGTTGCGGTTTATTGGTATTGGGTGCAGAAAACTCCACTAAGATTTTTTGTTTTTTAGCGGGAGAAAGTTCTGTAGCCTTCATAATATTGTCGAACCCAATCAACGTATTGTTAAACAATGCCTCGGGCTTGATTGTTACATTGACAAAGGCTTTAATTGCTTCCACTTTTTCAATGGCAGAATGTGTGGATAGAAAGTTGACAATTTCAGCGGCCACTTCTTCGGGTTTGCGACCTGCAAAACGTGCCATTTTAAATGCGTTAATCGTAATGTCGCCTTCCATATCTTGGGGGCAAAGTTCGAACTCCACTGCATAATCTGTTGGAAAATTAGCATGGGGAAGTTGTTGAAGATGTTGGCTTAAATCTTGAGTAAATTGGAGTAACATAAGGCAATCTCTGTTAAGGTTGATATGATGAATTTTCTAATAACGAATCAATACGAGCAAAGGCCACATGACGAATGGGTTCACCAAAAAATCGCGTGGCTTGATAGACAAAGTCCGACCCCACATCGGTCACTGCAAATTGAGGACGTTGGGTTTGTGCGGGCGACGCCGAAAGGGAGTTGAGCGATAAGTATTCCATGACATATTCGGCACAGGCTTGCGCGCTATCTACAATTTCAATTTGGGGAGGTAAGACCTTTTGAAGCGTCTCAGTCAATAAAGGATAGTGAGTGCAACCCAATAAAATTAAATCGGTAGGATGCGCGATTAAGTCGGAAAGATAGTGTTCGATTGCACTTTGGGCGACTTCACTATCGGTTAGACCTTCTTCCACGATGGGGACAAAGAGGGGCGTTGCGATGCTTTGGACAATGATTTCAGGATTTTGTGCATGGATGGCACGTCGGTACGCATCGGACTGAATCGTCGCTTTCGTTCCAATGATGGTCACGCTTTTAGGGGCACGTCTCAAACACGCTTTTACGCCCGCATCTAAAACACCAATCACGGGGGTATTCCCCGCTAATTTTTGGAGCGAATCCATCGCAACTGATGAAACCGTATTGCACGCAACGACGACCAATTTTACCCCTTTTTGAAGTAAAAACTGCGTATCTTCTTTCCCATAACGCATAATCGTTTCAACCGATTTATCCCCGTACGGGACGCGCGCTGTATCACCTAAATAGCTCAACGATTCATTGGGGAGCGCACGATGTAATGCACGCGCCACGGTTAAACCTCCCAAACCAGAATCAAAGATTCCAATGGGGCGGTTGTCGTATTGGGCAATGGGATCGTTGGAGGAGGTCACTGTCGACGAATCTTTCTATTTTGATTACTTAAAGAATCATTTTTTGTTTTGAAAATGACTACAAAAGTCGTTTTTTTATCATGTTTGTTTGAAATATGACTTGTCATTTCACTTCTAGGGGTGTATATTAAGCATATTCATTATATAATATACACCCTCATGAGGATTTATCAAGCATGATTTTAGGAATTGGCACAGATATTACAGTGATTTCTCGTATTCATTCTGTCTTTAATGATGCAGGCGATGTTTTTTTGAATCGACTCCTCACCGATGCCGAAAAAGCAATCTTTATGGAAAAGAAAGATGGGATTAAATTTTTGGCAGGACGTTGGGCTGCCAAAGAAGCTTTTGCCAAGGCGTTAGGCACAGGGATAGGCAGTGTGGTGGGTCATCGTGATGTAGAGGTGTTGAACAACGATTTGGGTGCTCCTTATTTGAATTATTCGGGTAAACTTAAAAATACGCTTGAGCAACGTGGGATTAAGAATGCGTTAATTTCTATTTCACACGATGGCGATTACGCTGTGGCAACTGTTGTTCTAGAAAACTAATTCGCGTTGTTTGTAAAAAGGTATAAAATTTTTACTTAAAGCGTTAACCCTGTTTGAACCATGACGCTTTCGAAGTCGGCAGGAATGGGAGCCGTAATGGCAACTTCTTTGTGCGTAACGGGATGTTTGAACGAGAGTTTCCATGCGTGTAACATCTGACGTTCAGCTTCAATGTCGCATTTTCCTCCATAAACCGTATCACCAATAATCGGGCTCTTCAATGAGGTCAGATGAACACGAATTTGATGTGTTCTGCCTGTTTTGAGATCTACTTTAACGAGTGCGCAACTTGTTTTATCATACATCCCTTCGGATACTGTTTCGTATAAGGTTATCGCCAATTTTCCTGCAGGATGCGTGTCGGGCAAGATGGCCATTTTTTGACGTTGCGTAGGATGACGCCCCATCATATTTTCAATCGCCCCTTGTTTGGGGTTGGGAATACGATGTGTAATGGCAAGATACTGTTTTTGAACAGTGCGCGCAGCAAACATTGCGGAAAGTTGCTGTTGAACATGTGGGGTCTTGGCAATTAATAAAGCGCCCGAAGTATCTTTATCTAAACGATGCACAATACCGGGGCGTGCCATGGGATTATCGCCTTCTTCTTCAAGTTGTTCGGCCAGTTGCGGCACGTGGGATAAAAGGGCATTGACAAGCGTTCCTTGATAATGACCTGGGGCAGGGTGGATGACTAAATTGGGGGGTTTATTAATGACTAAGAGATGATCATCCTCAAATAAAATTTCGTAGTCGAAAGTTTCTGCTTCCACTTTATAAGGTTCAGGCGGTGGCGGTGGGGTAATTTCAACCACTTGATTTGCTCGGAGCTTGGTGCTATTTTTGCGAACTTCGCGTTGGTTAATTTTGACGCAACCTTCTTGAATCCATACTTGGAGTTCAGCGCGCGAATGGTTGGTGATTTTGTCGCCTAAAAATTGGTCAAGACGCGCCCCATCTTCTCTGTTTGTAATTGTAAATTCCAACACGTTATTTCCCCTGTTTGATGGCAGTGTTAAGCGCAAAAGCAAATGCCTCTACTAAAATTTCGACGTCGCCTAACGCCCGATGCGCTTTTTCTGTCCCTGTGCCCAAATTAAAGCGCGCCCGCAACTCTTGGAGTTTATAACTTTTGAGTCCGGGAAAAACTTGCTTAAAAACAGGGATGGAGTCCATCGCTTTTCCGTTCCAAGGTTCGAGTCCGCATCGCGCTAGACTCTCCTGCAAAAATGATAAATCAAAACGCGCATTATGCGCCACCAAAGTTGATCCTTCAATAAAACGCATGAAGTCGGGGGCAATCTCATGAAACTTGGGTGAATGAACCACATGAGCATTGGTGATTCCATGCACTCTCGATACTTGCGGAGGGATGGTGCGTTCAGGATTAATTAACGACTCAAACACTTCGCGTGTCCCATCCGTATTCACGCGGATCGCTGCAATTTCAACAATACGATGATGGACAGGGCTTAACCCCGTGGTCTCAGTATCCCAAAGGGTAAATGGTCCGAGTTCGTGCCAGATTTGTGCTTGATCAAGAGCGTTCATTTTGAATTCCTTATATTTTGTTTGCTTTAATATACAACCGAATTGGCGAAAATCAAATTTTCAGACTCTGTTTTATCTAAATAATTAATGACGGAACAAATCATAAAATTCACCGTATTTATATTATAGGATATTTTATGTAAATTTATAAGGAGATTCAAATGAAAAAATTTTTGTATGTAGTTTTACTTTTAAGCATGATGTTCTCATTTTCGGTGTTGGGGCAAGATTCAATGATTTGTGATGGCGATGTGTGCTACTTTCCTACCGATACGGGGATAGTACAACCTCTTTCGGTTGATACGTATCCTTTAACAAATTATCGCGAAATTTCACGCGAAGTGGGGTATATGACGCCGTCAGAATTTGTCGATTTTTTAGCCCCATCTCTCGATTCCGCAGTTCACTCAAATCCCACGCTTTACGACTTCTCAAATCAATCTTTCTTTTGGATTATTCTTTTGATTTTAGTAGGTGGTGTTGCGTTAAATCTTACCCCTTGCATTTTGCCCATGATTCCGATTAACTTAATGATTATTACAGGAATGAACATGGAAGAACGTTATCAACACCGTTTACGCGGTGCTTTTTTGGGTTTTGTCTATGCACTTGGTATCACGTTAGCGTATGGCTCCTTGGGATTACTCGCACTTTTGGGTGGGGTGCGTATGGGGACACTTAATAGCTCCCCTTACTTCTACTTTGCTATTGCAATCATCTTTGTTATATTGGGTTTGGCGATGATGGATAAATTTGGATTTTCGCTCGATTTTTCGCGTTATAGTGCACGATTTGCTTCTCTTCGTGGCGGAAAAATGATTCCTGTTTTCTTTTTAGGAGCGATTGCTGCGTTGCTTGCAGGGGCCTGTATTGCGCCAGTTTTGGTTGGGGTATTGGCATTTTCTTTAGAACGTTGGATTCAAAACGATGTTTTTGCTTTAGGGTATCCCTTTTTGCTCGGTTTTGGAATGGGTTTACCTTGGATATTTTTAGGGGCAGGGGTGAGTTTCCTCCCTAAAACGGGCGCATGGATGAATAAGGTTAAAGTGATTTTTGCCTCATTGATTATCTTGACAGGTGCGTATTATATTTACGAAGGTGCAACGCTGATCAAATCGCGTGCAGAGATTCAAGCAACATCTCAAGACTCTGGAACTTATCAGTCGATTGCATCCGCATTGGAGTTAGCCGAAAAAACTAAGAAAATTCCATTGTTATACTTTACGGCTGAGTGGTGTCATAATTGCACAGAAATGAAGAAAAAAACATTTCCTGACGCTAAAGTAGACGTGTTATTAAAAGAAAAATTTCAACTCATTACGATTGATGGTGATCGCTCAGAAAATGAACGAATCCTCCAACAATTTAAGGTGCAAGGATTCCCGACATTTATACAAGTTCAACGTTAAAGGGAATGAATCTGTGATTTAACGCAAGGTTTTCGCATAGTTAAATGCGCCTGTCACAGGAATTTTCTTGTTGAGAATTTGATCTAACGTTTTCAGCGGGGTGGGATCGCCGATTAAGTCGGCCACATAATGTTGTGCTTTGATTTTTGCGTTGACCAAATTTCCCCAGTAGTAAGGGGAAACAGGACGATAAACCCATACATTCCCTTCTTGGAATACCTGTATTTCGGTTCCGCGTGCATCGGTGAGTTTTTCCCCATTTTTAAAACAGGGCTGAGGTTCTATGCGCGTGATAAATAGTGGAGGGCGTCCAAAAATTTGTATAGTGAGCGGGGTTGCGCTTGCTTGTGTCAAGGCTTCGAGTTGTGACTGATCCATTTCGATAGATGTTGCAACGGTACGACACCCCAACGCTTCGAGTTGTTGTGCAGAAATGGCATTTAGGCAACCCATCCCAGCGCCCATTTCAATTGCCACATGATATTCTTTGGCGAGTTGTAGGGAATCCCAACCTTGAACTTCTACAGCAATTTTGCGTTTTTCTGCTTCTTCTAAAACTGCACGAATCTGTGGGATATCTACTTCATAAATTACAGATTGCAAGGCGATGATTTTGCGTGTTTTTTCGGGCATCTTTTGATCCAAATAGACAACATCACTTGCTGTATAACATGGCGTAATATAGGTTAAATGCGGATGCTTTTCTGCCATGGGAATAACATCGTTTAAATTGGCTTTGATACGATTAGGAAGAGTGCCTAAAGGTTTATTATTTGTTGAAGATGACACCCCAGATTGGAAAAGAGAAAGTTTTTCTTCCGAAACAGCATTACGCAATGTGGTGTCGGGTGTTTTTTGGGACTGACGCCATAATTGTTCATACGCCTCAATCACTTGATTGACACTTGTCGGAACGAGTAACATTTCTAAATCTAATTCACAATTAAAATTTGTTTCGATATTTTCGTATTTCAAATTTTCAAATAAGTCGGCAAGCGTTAACGCTTTTTTGACTTTTTTGACTGGACGAAATGGGAGACGATATTCGCTTTCAAAAATACCATTTTCATTTTGAATCTTAAACGTAAAATTGATCCCTTTTTTCTCATCTTGGGTCGCATGAATTATGGCGGTCGGCTGATCGCTAAGAACGTTCGGTTCATCAACGTTGAGCTCACATTCTGTAGCAGACACGCGGCCAGACTCACCCACCATGTTGTTGCGTTGACCGGTAAAGTAGCCATCCGTTTGTTCGCGTCCTGTGTATTCTCCCAGTGCGTTATCCATATTATCTTTGAGATTTTTGAATTGTGAAATCGCACGTTGCACCCACGGCGCACGTTTGAGTCGACCCTCAATTTTAAGAGAGTCAACGCCCATTTGAATGAGTTTTTCTGTCTGTTGAACCAATGATAAATCGTGCATTGAAAAGGGATAACATTCTGTTTCTTCTTCATTTTTTCCCCAGCCGACGCGACATGGCGATGCACATGTTCCGCGATTCCCAGAGCGTCCACCCACCCATGACGACATTAAGCAACGTCCTGATAAGCTAAAACACATGGCCCCCTGAACAAAAACTTCCGTTTCAATATCTGCAACTTGCGCGCACGCTTTAATCTCATTTTCAGAAAGTTCACGCGCTAAAACAACACGTTGGATGCCCAATGATTTTGCCATTTGCATCCCAGCAGTCGAGCTGATTGCCGCTTGTGTTGAAAAATGAAATTTTAATTGCGGGAAATGGGGAATAAGCTTTAAGAGTGCAGGATCGCGAATTAAGACAGCGTCAACTTTGCAATCTTCAGCCAGTTGAATTGCACGAAGCGCTTGATTGAGTTCGCGTTGTGACAAATCGATATTAAGTGTGAGATAGACTTTGACCCCTTTTGCGTGGGCGAGTTCAACCCCTTTTCGGAGTTCATCTGCGCTAAAATTTTTAGCACCACGACGGGCGTTAAATTGGTTGAGTCCAAGGTAGACAGCATGAGCTCCTGCATCAATGGCGGCTTCTAAAACGGAAAAGTCGCCTGCTGGCGCTAAGATTTCAATCGGAAAATTTTGTTTATTCATGAGCGGTAATTTCTACTGTACGATATGAGATTAAGGTGGGGTTTTTAAGTGAGGGGTCGTGAAAAATAACACCGAGGTTTATTTTGCCTCCGACAGGGACATTGGCGAGTACTTTTGCCAGTGTTTCTGCGGTGTCGATAGGGATATGATCTGCAAAGACGACGAGGTCGCCACGGCGCAATCCTTCTTCTGTTCGTGTCGATGTAATCAACGCGCCGTTCACACGGTTTAAGCGTGTGGCAAGCGACAATGCACGTGAAAGATTCATTGCTGAAATACCAAATTTATCTTTGAGGGCTTGTTCATTGGAACGTGGCTCTGTGCGGGGAATTTGTAACTCAATTGACTCATTTTGAACTGTCTGTATCTTTAAGGATAATGTGTCGGTAGATATTGACCACATATTCTGCACTAACTGTGGCCAATCTTTGATTTCAATATTGTTAATTGAAAGAATTGAATCTGTCGGATTTAATTTTCCTATGAATGGAGAATTTTTATAAAACTTAGCAACTTCCCAATATTCATTCTGCGTGTTTTTGAATTGAACACCCCAATCATAATAGGGAAGTGCATCATGAGCAAACGCATAATGGGCCATAAAATTACCCATGTTTTCAACAGAAAGAGCAAATCCAATGTTGTCGCCACTTTTATATTTAAGCACCATCATTCCCATGAGTTCCCCGTCCATGTTGACCACTGGGCTTCCAGAAGATCCATTGTGTGTTGAGATATTGATTTGAATTAAATCGTTCATCATCTCATCTTGGGTTTGTGAAATGAGTCTGCGGGAAAGTCCCGACACAATCCCCGTACTAATGGTCCCATGATAACCCAATGGGTTTCCAACTGTTACGACGGTTTCGCCTAAAAGAACATCAGATTGCGTCGCCATAGGAATAGGTTGAATTTTATAATTTTCGGGCGGATCAATTTTGATAAGTGCAATATCCATTTGTCGATCCATAGCGATAATTTTTGCTTTATATTCTTCGTTATTAGAACATGTTACACGTGTAGATGCCGCATGATCGAGAATATGAGCGCATGTTAAAATGTGCCCTTGTTTCGATACAAAAAAACCACTGCCCATCAATGAGTCAGTATTGGGTTCATTGAATGGCCATAATACTGTACGGTTCATAACCGCTTGGATAATGGGGTATTCTGCGCGTTCAGCATGAATGCTTACTGTGGATGGAAGAGTTTTATAAACGGCACTCACTAAGGGGGTTATACGATTTGACTTTGCTGGAATAGGCGTCTCTTCTGGGGCTTCTTGCGCAAATGAAAAAGAGGATGCCCCCCCTAAAAGGAGACATCCCATAATTGAAAAAAGAATGTGTTTATTGCACAAATTCATTTTTAAGGCGTGCTAAATCTAATTCAGGATAAACTGGGAATTGATCGAGCAAAGCTTTAACACGTTGTGTGGCTTGTGCTTTTGCGGTTTCGTCTAATACGAAATTTGCTTTACTGGGTTTGCCAGCGTTTGGACCACTTGTAATTGTGCCAGGTTGTGTTCCTGAAAGCACGATTTTAATAATGGCTGCGATTTCGCGCATTTCGTTAGCTTTCATTCCCAAAGTTGTTGTTGCAGGTGTTCCTAAACGTAATCCACTGGTAATCATGGGGGTTTCTTTATCGAAAGGAATTGCATTTTTGTTCAAGGTAATATGACAAGACTCAAGGGCAAGTGCGGCTTGTTTTCCTGTGATGCCGAATGGGGTTACATCAATTAATAAAAGATGGTTATCGGTGCCACCAGAAACAACGGTCATGCCTTCATCTTGACACGCTTTTGCTAATGTTTGAGCATTCTCAATGATTTGTTGAGCGTACGTTTGGAACGCAGTCTCATTCGCTTCGGTGAAAGCGACCCCTTTGGCTGCCATGACATGGGCAAGGGGGCCTCCTAAAACAAAAGGACACCCTTTGTCAATAAATTCACCAAATTCTTTTTTAGCTAAAACGATACCTCCACGAGGTCCGCGGAGCGTTTTATGGGTGGTAGAGGTGACAACATGAGCGTGTTCAATTGGATTGAAATCGCCTGTAAATACTTTACCCGCAACGAGTCCTGCAAAGTGTGCCATATCAACCATTAAAACCGCACCACATTTGTCAGCGATTTGACGCATACGTTTGAAATCAATTTTGCGAGGGTAGGCCGAAAAACCCGCTAAGAGAATTAAGGGTTTAACGTCCATCGCTTGCGCTTCAATTGCATCATAGTCTAATAAACCATCTTTTTCGCTCACGCCGTAAGAATAAGCATCAAACATTTTACCGGATACGTTATGACGATATCCGTGTGTGAGGTGTCCGCCCGCAGCAAGATTTAAACCTAAAAGACGTTGATTTCCGAGGAGTTGACGAATCTCTTCCCACTCTTCATGACTCAATTTTGCAGGATCTTTAACACTGCGTTTATCTAACTCTGGTGTGCAAACTTTAGCTTGAAGAATACTCCAAAATGCCACCATATTTGCATCGGCCCCAGAGTGAGGTTGAACGTATGCATATTCTGCCCCAAATAATTTCTTTGCTTGTTCAGCGGCATAAAATTCGATTTGATCAATATTTTCACAACCTTCATAAAAACGGGCAAATGGAACCCCTTCAGCATATTTATCAGTGAGAAGATTTCCCATTGCAAGTTGTGTCGAAAGTGAACAATAATTTTCAGATGCAATCAACTTAAGATTGCTACGTTGTGCTTCGAGTTCTTTTACAATGTATTTAGAGACTTCAGGTGCAACCATTTGAACCATACTTAAATTGGCTAAGTAAGCGGCAAATGAGGTATTAACTTGATCAATAGCGGTTTCGGTAAGATAACGATGTAAGGCGTTCGACATTTTAATTTCCCTTCTTTATGCAAAATTGCATTTATTTATAAAAAGCTAATACTATATACTATAATACTAAAACGCTTTTTTTCAACTTTTTTCACAATTCTTTTAACACTTTTTTAATGTTAAATGTTCTTGCTTATTAAAATCAATCCCCGTTTTATCAAAATTTAAAACTGCATTTTGCGTGCATGCGCAATAATATCTTCTTCACCTTCGACGTAACGATCTTTCATAATCACTTTTCCATTGCAAATAACCGTTTGAACACAACTTGAATCTGCGGAATATACCATATTTGAAATTAAGTGATAATTGGGGACGAGTCGTGTATCATTGAGGTTAACTAAAATACAATCTGCTAACTTCCCCACTTCAATCACGCCTGCGTCAATTCCAAAGGCTTCTGCACCTATGCGAGTGGCCATATCAAAAATTTGTTGAGCAGGCGCCACGGTGGGATCGTTGGCATACGCTTTGGCATTGAGTGCTGCAAATTTCATTTCGTCAAACATGGATAAATTGTTGTTTGATGCAGCGCCATCTGTTCCGATGGTGAGTTTTGCACCCGCCCGCGTGAGGTCGGCCAGTGGCATAAATCCTGAACACAACTTAGCGTTGGAACAAGGCATGTGAGCGACAATGGTTTGTGTATCGGCTAAAAGTCGAATATCATTCGATGTTAATTTTACACAATGTGCCGCTAAAAGACGTGGGGAGAGGAGCCCGATTTGATTCACATATTCTACGGGGGTGCACCCATGTTCTTTTAAACAATCGGCGACTTCCTGTTCGGTTTCTGAGAGATGCATGTGAATCATCATCTCATTTGCATCGGCATCGGCTTTAATTTTTTCAAGCGTTCCTTGCGAGACGGTGTAAATTGCATGAGGGGCGTATGTAAACTGAATCCGCTCTTTCCATTGCAGTCGATTTGCCATAAGACGTTCATTTTCTTCATCGTTTCGCGCTTGAATTTTGGGATCGCATCGCTCTAAACAGACCAACCCTAATGCGGCACGTACACCCATTTCCATCACGCCTTTACAGGTCTCTTCTTGAAACCAGTACATGTCGCTAAAAAAGACGCCGCCCGATTTAATCATTTCAAGAATCGCGAGGCGAGATCCCGCATAAACATGTTCGGGTGTAAGTAGTGCTTCTTTGGGCCAAATGTAATCATTCAACCACGGAAATAAAGGTAAATCATCCGCATAACCTCGAAAGAGGGTCATCGCCATGTGGGCATGGGTATTGTAGAACGGGGGAAGAATCGCTTGATTTTTTCCTTCAATGATTTCTGCCCCTTCAGCCTTAATTTGAGACGCGATTTGTGTAAATCGATTCCCTTCAATTAAAACATCTACAATATTGCCTTGATGCCAAACGTTGCGAATGAGTAACTTCTTCATCACGAATCTCTTAGCGGAGTCCAACCGCTGTGCGCACTTTTTCCATCATGGGAATCGCAACTGCGCGAGCGCGTTGCGCTCCGTCTGCGATTACTTGGTGAATATAATCTGGATTTAGAAGTAATTCTGCGCGACGTTCACGGAAAGGACGCATGGTTTCCCAATAGAGTTCAAAGAGCGCTTGTTTTGCATGCCCATATCCAAAGTTGCCTGCACGATATTTGGCGGCAAGTTCAGCTTGTTGTTCGGGGGTGGCAAAGAGTTTGAAAAGTGCAAAAATATTGCACGTATCCGGATCTTTGACATCTTCTAATCCTTTAGAATCGGTCACGATGCCCATGAACTTTTTACGCATTGGCTTTTCGTCACCAAAAAGTTCAATAATATTGTTGTAGGATTTTGACATTTTTTGTCCGTCTAAACCTGGAACCGTTGCGACACTTTCGCTGATAATAGGCTCAGGAACGACAAATGTTTCACCAAACGTATTATTAAAGCGAATCGCAATATCACGCGTCACTTCAACGTGTTGTTTTTGGTCTTTTCCAACAGGCACTTTTTGTGATCCGTAAAGCAAAATATCGGCAGCCATCAAAACTGGATAGAAAAATAATCCAGTATTGGGGATGATTCCTTTGTTAATTTTATCTTTGTAAGAGTGACAACGCTCAAGGAGTCCTACTGGGACTAAGTTTGAAATAATCCACGCTAACTCATTCACCTCTGGAATATCCGATTGACGGAAAAATACTGTTTTTTCGGTATCGAGACCCAAAGCGAGAAAATCGACCGCTAAGTCGAATGTTCTTTGACGTAAGTCTGCAGGGTTGGGTTGACTGGTAAGGGCATGATAATCGGCCATGAACAAAAAGGTTTCCCCTTTGTTTTGGAGTTCGAGTGCAGGTTTCATCATACCAAAATAGTTGCCGATATGGGGTCGGCCAGAGGGCTGAATGCCAGATAAAATTCTCATTATTTTGCCTATGTCTTATTTAATTTACTGTTTGAGTTCTTGGAGTTTGGCTTTTGCTGCAGTGAGACAAGACTTCACAAGGTTGTTTGTCTTTTCGTAGGATTCAAACTCAGTAATGAAGTTTTGAAGTTTTGTCATAATTGCTTTACGCTCTGCATCAGTTGCTGGACTTGCATAATTCGGGGTCTTTTTGAGCTCTTCCCAGTCGGCACGTACGCGCTCAGATGTTGACTTATTCGCAACTGCTGAGTTACTCCCGCCACCTGACATCAACAATTTAACCCCTAAGGTAATTAAACAGACAACGATAACAAAAATAATTGCACCAATAATGATGTTTTTTTGACGTTTTGCATGCATCATTAAATACTTATTGGCTGTTGCATCATCTAATAATTGACCATCTGGCGCATAAACAACTTTATTCCCTTTACGGTCGTGCGTAATTACAAAACGTCCTGTCCCTTTTTGTTTAAGTGGCATGCCGTTTTCATTTTTTTGCACAGTACTTTTAGGAGAACTTGTTTTTCTAGCTCCTGTTTTTGATGGTGGAAGTTGTGAACTTCCAGCACCTGTTTGACCTGATGTTAACTGTGTGGTTCTTGCCCCTTTAGTTGGGATTACTGGTTTTGAGGCTTGTGCAGGTTTCGACGCTTTTAATGGGTTCATCGCAGGAGGCACTTTTTGCTCTTCAGCTTCAATCACTTGTGGCTGGAATGGTGCTGGAATATCCGATGCATTCTCTTCGGTTTGCGCTGGCGCAGATTTGGGTTTTCTCTCAACAACAACCGTGGCAATCGCAGGTGATTTTGCTGGAATAGGTGCAGGGGTCGGGGCTGGAGCCGGAGTTGGCGCTTCTTGCTGAGGCGCAGGCGCTACGGGCGGTGGAATAGGAGCAGGCGCGGGCGCAGGAGTTGGAGCCATTTGGGGTTGCGCATAAGCTTGTTGCTGTTGCGGATAACCTTGAGGTGCGCCGTATGCAGGTTGCTGTGCTTGTGGGTAACCTTGAGGTGCACCGTATGCAGGCTGTTGAGCTTGGGGGTAGCCTTGAGGCGCTTGTTGGGGCTGAGGATAGCCTTGTTGAGCAACAGGAATGCCTCCGTTTTGACGTTGTGCATTATCGTTTATTGCGCCACCCATACCAAAGTTAGCTTTTTGAGCGACTTTAAATTGTTGGATTTGTGAACGTGAAATTGCGATTGTTGGCACGTCTTCCATTGCAGCATGCATGGCTTGAGAGACGTGAGGGATCATTTTGCTACGGCACAATGGACACTCAAATTCTGACATCGGTTCATCAAGTTCGCCGATAGCATGACATTTCGTACAGATCATTTCGTAAGACATTGTTCTACTCCTTCATTTACACATTGTTATGTTGAATTTCTATATGACATTTTTCATTATTAATTTCGATATCGTTACCCTCAATATTATTTAATGTAATAGAAGCAGAAAGGGTTTCGTTAGCGATATATTCACCAAACATTTCAACTGCACGCGTTAATTCGCTTGATTGCGTTGAAATCTTCACGATGATTCGATCCGATACATTAAATTTAAGTTCTTTACGCATCGCTTGGATTTTAGAAACGAGTTCACGTGCAAAACCTTCGGTGATTAAATCTTGGGTTAAACGTGTTTCAAGCGCGGTTGTAATTCCATCCTCGGTAGCTGCACAAATGCCTTCTTTTTCCTGACGTTGAACCACAATATCTGTCATCGTGATGTCTAAGGCGATGCCGTTGGGTAAAGTGAGAGGATAAGGGGTGCCTGATAAGATGCTTGCCACTTCGTCTGAATGTAACTTTGCAATCATATCCGCTGCCATTTTCATATCTTTGCCTAGTTTTTTACCGAGGACTTTGAAGTCGGCTTTTGCAGAGAAGGAGACAAGTTCAGATTCTCTTTCGCTGATTTCAACATTTTTAACATTGAGTTCTTCAGCAATGATTTGTGCGGTATCTTCGAGGAGGTCTCGAATACGTTCATTTCCGGCAACAATAATGGCTTTGTATAAAGGTTGACGTGTTTTTAAATCATTTTTTGTACGTAAGAATCGACCCAATTTAATCGATAACATCGTATGTGTCATTTGATCTTCAAGATCAATATCTCTGCGCCAAAGTTCGGGTTCTGGATACGCACAAAGGTGGACGGATTCAGGCATTTTTGCGCCACGTAAATTGCTATAAATCTCTTCGGTAATAAACGGAATAAATGGAGCTGCCGTTTGCGCGAATGTGATTAACGCATAATGTAAAGTTTGGTACGCTTCTTGTTTATCGCCATCATCTTGTGATTTCCAGAAACGACGACGTGAGCGACGAATATACCAGTTGGTTAAATCATCCACAAAACGTGTGAAGCGCGATGCAGCTTTTTGGAGTTGATACGCATCCATTTGTGTACGAATATCCTCGACCATATCTGCTAACGACGAAAGAATCCAACGATCTAATGGGTTATTGGGACTTTCGGGTGCTTTGGCAACTTCTGGAGGAGTCCATCCATCGAGATTGGCGTAGGTTACAAAGAAACTATACGCATTCCAAAGTGGGATTAAAACCGCACGAAGTGTCTCACGAACGCCCTCTTTTTCAGAGAATTTGATCGCATCGCCACGAACAACTGGAGATGAAAGTAAATATAAACGCATCGCATCGGCGCCATAGGTGTCGAAAATGACCATGGGGTCGGGATAATTCTTTTTGCGTTTCGACATTTTTTGACCGTCTTCAGCCAATACCATTCCATTGACAATCACATTCTTAAATGCAGGTTTATCAAAGAGCGCTGCCCCTAATACGACTAAAGTATAGAACCATCCACGGGTTTGGTCGAGACCTTCAGCAATAAAGTTTGCAGGGAAAGAGGCTTCAAAGCGCTCTTTGTTTTCAAAGGGATAATGACGTTGCGCGTAAGGCATGGAGCCTGATTCAAACCAGCAGTCTAAAACTTCAGGGACACGTGTTAAAAATGTTCCAGGGAATTTTTGAGATGGGATTTGAATATCATCTACGAAATGTTTGTGAATATCAGGTACGTTTTGACCAATCAATTCTTCAAGTTCAGCCACAGAGCCGATGCACAAAATTTCGCCTGTTTCCGTATTTCTCCAAATAGGAAGTGGGCATCCCCAGTAACGGTTGCGTGAAATGGCCCAGTCGCGTGCATTTTCGAGCCATTTTCCAAAGCGACCATTTTTGATATGATCTGGAACCCAGTTAATTTGTTGGTTGGCATTTAACATCTTTTCTTTGATACGATCGATACGGACAAACCATGTTGAAATTGCACGATAAATTAATGGGGAGTCGTCGCGCCAGCAATGGGGGTAGCTGTGACGAATGTTGGCACGATGCACCAATTTCCCTTCTTCTTTTAAGGTGCGAATGACCTCTTTGTCGGCATCTTTAACGTACATGCCTTTGAATTGAGGGACCGCATCTGTAAAGCGACACTCTTCGTCGATGGGGCAAACTTCAGGTAAGCCAAACGCACGGCCAGCAAGTGCATCCTCTTCACCAAATCCAGGAGCGATATGAACAATACCCGCACCATCTTCGGTTGAAACATAATCCGCACTAATTACTTGGAACGCACCTTCAGTTTCTAAGTCTGCAAAACAATCAAACAGTGGCTCATAACGTTCGCCGACCAATTCTTTACCTTTAAATGTTTTGATAACCGCTGGTGTCTCTTTGGGGAACACGGCACTTAAACGCGCTTGGGCTAAAATATAGGTGTCAGTTCCGTCATTTACTTCAACGTAATCAATTTCTGGACCGACAGTTAATCCCATATTTGATGGGAGCGTCCAAGGGGTAGTTGTCCATGCAATATAGTATGTATTAGGGCGTGACTTAGATTTGAAACGCACAGTGATTGCTGGATCGTCAACATCCATATAGCCTTGATTCGCTTCAAAGTTTGAAAGCGGTGTTGAACAGCGTGCGCAGTAAGGGAGGATTTTATGACCCTCATAAATTAAATCTTTGTCCCAAAGTTGGCGGAATACCCACCAAATGGACTCCATGTAGTTTCGATCCATGGTTTTATAGCCGTTTTGAAAGTCGACCCAGCGTCCCATACGATTGACAACGTGTTCCCATTCGGATGTGTAACGTAAAACAATGCTACGGCATGATTCATTAAATTTATCAATTCCGTAATTTTCAATCTCTTTTTTACCATTGAGTTCGAGTGATTTTTCCATCTCATATTCAACGGGCAATCCATGACAATCCCATCCGAATGTACGTTCGATATAGTAACCACGCATCGTTTGATAGCGGGGGACTACATCTTTAATGGTTCCAGCAAGGAGGTGTCCGTAATGAGGGAGTCCTGTTGCAAAGGGAGGTCCATCATAGAACACATATTCGGGGTTGTTTTTGTTTTGTTCAACGGATTTTTGGAAGGTATTATGGGTTTTCCAATTCTCTAAAATGGATTCTTCGATTTTGGGGAAATTGGGTTGATTCGATACAGGTTTAAAAGACATTTCGACCTCGTTAAGGACTGTTTATAGGGGTTATTGTAATTTGTATTTAT
>CAZIVM010000028.1:0-20171 GCA_964542845.1 uncultured Victivallales bacterium | reverse complement strand
CCCTTTTGTTTCAAAAATATTAATAAATACAAGTTTATACGAGGTCAAATTCGATGAAAAAAATTGTGCCGTTTTTCTTACAAAAAATACAATCAAAAATCCCGTCCAAATTACGTTAACAACTCATAATGATAAAATTAAAGGGATCCTCTCTTTGAGTGCTCCCGATGAAGCGTCTTTCCAAGTTGAAATTCCAGGAAAAATCACAATTCCTGCCAACAATTATAAAATCAATAGAGGATTCATGTTTACTTCTAAAAATAGCACTAAAACAGGTTATGTAGCCACGAATATTCCTTTTAAAGTCTTCAAAGATACGCAAATTATTTTTGATGAAAAACCCGAACCTGAATGTTCTATTCAAATAAAAAACAATACATTAATCGTTTCAAAACCATCTCTTAATATGAAAAATGGATTTATATTTTCGCCTAGCCCCTGTGGAATAAGTTTTAGTAAAGCGATGAATTATCACCCTTCAGTTTATCTGATATACCCGAATGGCACCCGTAAGAAAGTGACAACTCTAACTCCAGGTTGAGGGGGGTATTGCGAAGGCTTCGTGAAAGTCCCAAAAACATTTGAAAATGAATCAAAAATCGTCGTAGAAATTGAATGCAATACCCTTTTTTGGGGAATACTAAAAAAACGCTATACTCTCAATCCGTTATGAAAAGGGAATGACATTATCCGATGGGTGGGTATTCAAGCATCAATGTTACGGGGCCATCATTCATAATTTCAACCAACATATCTGCGCCAAATTCGCCCGTTTTCAAATCGATTCCTTGGCATTTAAGTTGGGCAATAAAGTGTTCGTAAATTGGAATTGCGGTTTCAGGGCGTGCAGCATCTGTAAAATTGGGACGACGCCCTTTTTTTGTATCACCGTATAAGGTAAACTGCGAGACAACGAGGGCTGTTTTATGGGTATCTAGTAATGAAAGATTCATCTTACCTTGTTCGTCTTCAAAGATGCGTAAATTGGCACATTTTTCAGCTAAGACTTCGGCATCTTTCATTTGATCTGAGTGGGTCACACCCACGAGTACCACGAGCCCTGGGCCTATTTCGTGGCGAACATTGCCATTAATGGTTACAGCCCCAGATTTCACGCGTTGAACAAGTAATCGCATATTCTATATCCTATATCTAAAAAAAGTTATGAGTCTGAACGTTCTTTGAGTCGACGACTACGCAACTGCCCACACGCAGCCGCCAAATCTTCCCCTTTACTAATACGTTGCGTCACATTTGCCCCATAATGATCAACGATGGATTCAAAACGTGCAATCGCTTCTGGGGAAGGACGCCTAAAGGGGGCCCCTTCCACTTGATTATAGGGGATTAAATTCACTTTAGCCCGAAGTTTAAATGCAATTTTTGCCAACGCTTTGGCCGCATAATCATTGCAATTCACCCCATCCATTAAGGTATACTCCAGCGTGACGAGTCGATTATGTTTCTGTGTGAACGCCTCACATGCTTTCAGTATCTCAGCAATAGGGTGTCGAAAATGATCTGGAATAATTTTAGCACGGGTTTCATCGTCCGTGGCATGCAAAGAGAGGGCAAGATAAAGCGGTTTGTCCAGTTCTGCGAGTTGATAAATGCCTTGGGTGATTCCTGAGGTCGACACCGTAATGCGTCGAGGCGAAAAACCAATGTAATCCGACTCCGTTAAAACAGAAATTGCCCGACTCACCGCTTCAAAGTTAAGCAACGGCTCGCCAATTCCCATGAACACCAAATTGGTGGGCAAACTTCCATATTCGCGCGACAACGTCATGAATTGATCCACGATTTCCCCTGCATGTAAATTGCGTTGGAGTCCGTGCGCACCCGATGCACAAAACCTGCACTGTACAGGGCATCCCACTTGAGAAGAGATACAAAACGTCATCCGTTCAGGCGCGGGAATCATCACCGCCTCAATCGTATTTCCATCATGCAGTTGCATGAGTACTTTCGTTGTACCAGAGTTAGAGGGACACCTTTCAATGATTTGCGTCGAATTACAGACAAAATTTTGAGAAAGGAGTTCTCTAAGATTTGCAGGAAGATTTTTCATTTCATCAGGATTAGAAGTCAATTTTGTATAAATCCAATGATGAACTTGTTTGGCACGGAAAGCAGGCACTTTATGAACGGTACAAAAGTTTTGCAAGTCAAGAAGTGATTGAACAGAAAGAAATTTTTTAGAATGAGTTGAAGAGGTCATGGGAGTAACAAAATAGTTTCGGTTTCGGGTTGGACCATCTCGGTATCTGTTGGCATGGGATACGCACGCCATACGAAAATTGATTTTTCATCATGGGGTAAACGAATGACGGGCTTTTCATCCCAACGATAATTTGAAAGCGGTTTAGGCACATCATCAGAGAAATAAAGAATGGTATCTACATTGAGTTGATCCAGCGCATCAACATCCATTTTTTTAATTTTAGCACCCGAATAAACAAGTTCAGCATAGAAACTCGGAGAGTGTGGATCCTTATATAATGTAATATCTCGTATCGGGGTAGAAGCGTAATCGGGCGTCGCACGAATCGCATCTGTGATGGCAAATGCAAACTCCGTTTGAGAACGATCAAACAACCGACGGTGTGCATTTGATCCCCAGTAAAGCAATGATAATGTTGCCATCGTCAATCCGATTTGCGCCCACAACGGTAACGCTCGGCCAGGTCTGCTCATCAAGATTAATGACAATAACAAACAACAACTCGCAATCCCAATACTCACATATTTAAGCTCTTCTAGCATCCCAAACTGCATCCATAAATTTTCAAAAAATAATAAAATTTCGTTGGAAACCTTAATTCGCGAGGTTGAACTATTTTGTTGAAGAAATTGCGCAAACACAGGAAAGAAAAAGTGATACAATAAAAGAAGTAGACTCGCTAAAAACATCACCGCTTTAACGGGCTTGAGCAATCGTGAAATCCATCCCCCATTGCGACGAATAAATACGGGATAGTGTACCGCCACAAGGTACCCTAATAATGGAATGAGTATTCGAATATCGTCCGCCACACGAAACCATGGAATAATCACAATCATCACCAAACATACAACAAAAATATTGCGCATATAATTGGTAAAAACAGGATTGGTTTCAAATTGTTTGTAAGCGGGGCAGAATACAGGATAGATAAATAATGACCACGGTAAAAAACGTATGACCACATCAAATGGGGCTAAAATTCGCCATAGCACACCAGCATGTGTTGTGTTAAAAATACCGAAAATTGTATTATAATCTGAAGCTTCTTGTCCACCTTGTTTACGCGCTAATTCCCACATCATAACCCAAATCAAAAATGCACAGACAGATAAAATTCCGCCCCATGAGGCGAGACGATATCGGCCTGAGATCGGTCGATTCATAAAGAAAAGCGGAATCACAAAAAGAAGCGCGCCACCAGGGCCAATTGTCGCAAAAGAGAGTAAACAAGCCGCCGTTGAAGCGGTCCATGCAAGCGTCCATTTATGCTCCATCATGCCAAAATGAAACCACAAAAACCATCCTAAATGTATAAACGCATATCCCAACATCTCTGGATATCCCCATAAACCACGGTCGATGACAAACGCATTGGTCAAAACCACAATCGCCGCAATTGCCCCTGCATCCGTACGTTTTAATGCACGAATCGAAAAAAGATAGGTAAAAAGCGTGATGCCCGATATCGCAAATAAAGCGATGAGTCGCACCGCCCATTCGGGGGTAAGACCTAGGTTCATAAACGATTTAACAAGTAAAGGGAATAAAGGATAACGATAAGGGAGGAGTTCACCTTGAGCAATAGGCCATGGCGCAGAAAATGAAATTTCAGTGGCGATTGCAGCAAACTCCGATTCGCGACCAAACAACTCTCGAATTCCGACAAAAGGGAAGAAACAGACGCACAAAAAGACACATAAAATCACAACGATTTCCCAACGTGGCTTTAAGGGTGTTTCAATATGAATACTCATAAGTGGTCTTTGATCTTTTTTTATTCGCTAATCGAAACTTGTGCGGTTTTGAGTTCTTTTTCAATCCAAGCATTAATCACACTTTCGCGCATTTTTGAAAGGACGACACGTTTGAGTTCTTCTTCCACTTCTTCAAAAGTGGTTTGATGTGCCTCACGCTTATCCATCACTTTCACGATATGATAGCCTAAGGATGAACGGAAAACAGGTGAAATTTCACCTACGCCCATTGAAAATACAATATCTTCAAATTCAGGCACCATTACACCACGTGGGAAGAATCCTAAATCGCCTTCAATTTCGTTAGATTCGGTACAATCTGTAGCCACTTTTCCGAAATTCTCACCATTCATCACGCGTTCACGAATCGCACATATTGCATCGTAAACTCCAGGCCCAGGACGTTTCAAAATATGAGAAGCGCGCACCATTGGCGGGGCTTTATGAAAACGTGTATCGCGGTCATAATACTCACGAAGTTTCTCCTCTTTAGGTAAAACAACATATTGTGTTAAGGAGTCTAAAAACTTTTCAACTTCCAAGTTTAAAGCGATATCATCTTTAACCAAAGGAATTTGTTCGGGGGTGAGACCATGGGATTTCAAGAAAGCCTCTTCGCCACCAAAACCTTGAATAAAATTGCGATATGAAAGCTCGACCTCTTCTGCAGGAACACCAATATTAGCTTGAGCTGTCGCCGCACGCAAAAGTGCTTGACGCACAAGGTGGTCTTTCACTTTTTCAACAATCTCTTTTTCTTCAACTTGTGGGTGAGCTTGTTTTAAACGCGCAATTTCACGATCATAAACTTGTTCGGGGACTTGTAAGCCATTCACTTCAATTTTCATAATTTTTCCTTCTAATTTTAGTTTTTTAATTTATTTCATTTATTTAAATATTATGCAAAATCATCATATTCTTGGATAGCGTGAGAGTGGGTTTGATGATATTTTTTCAATGCGTCCAGCGCATGTGAAGCTGTGGTGAAAACCACGCCACTCCATCCATGTTGCTTTTGAGCTTCGGAAACGTTTTCAGGACGATCATCAATATAAAAAGCAGGTGCGCCATAGTAACGTTCAAAGGCTTCAAACATCTCTTCTTCTGGTTTTTTGTGCCCTGTTTCATAACTCACGACTCGCCCATCCACAAGGTGCGCAAACGAAATTTTTTCGATCGCATTCAAAAAGTGAGAGGGATTGGTGTCAGAGAAAAAGACAAATCGGTATCCCATTTGAATGCCATGATGAACCAAATCTGCCATTCCCTCGACTTCATCACCAATAATTAAATTCCAGTTTGATTTAATTTCATCGTTCGTCAACGTAGAATGGGGGATAATTTCGCGAACAGCATCACACATTTGTGCGTCGTTAATTTTGCCACGTTCATAGGCATCAATAACCGCAAGAAGATGATGAGGGAGTTCGCTCAAACCAAAAGCGTTGAGCGCTGCAGGGATATTCAGTTTCAAACAAACGTTACCGATATCGAGTGCAATATATTTATGTGTCATAATTATTCCTTAAAATACAATGATATGAATATTATAATATACCATAAATATGGATAAATACAAGTTAGATTAATATATTCATGCAAATTGACTTGACAAATTATCATTTGTGTGCTAAATTAACTCTAAATCATTTGAACATTTAACTTATTTTTGAAAGGATTTATCATGGAAAATATTGTCATTATTGGAAACGGCCCAGCGGGATGTACAGCAGGGGTTTATTGTGCGCGTGCAGGCTTGGCACCTACCATTTTAACAGGTCGTTTACCCGGCGGACTCCTCACGCAAACCACCGAAGTTGAAAACTTCCCAGGATTCCCTGATGGAATTCAAGGCGGAGATTTAATGAACAATATGCGCGTACAAGCTGAAAAATTTGGCGCAAAAATGATTCAAACCACCGTGCAATCTATCGAAAAAATTGAGGGTGGATTTCGTATTGTAACCTCAGATACAACGCTCGAAACCAAAGTGATTATTATTGCGACAGGTTCATCACCACGTTGGATGGGACTGCCTTCTGAAGACCGACTCAAAGCCAAAGGGGTCAGCGCCTGTGCAACTTGTGATGGATTTTTCTATCGCGGACTCCCCGTGGTGGTCATTGGCGGTGGAGATTCAGCAATGGAAGAGGCCGAATTTTTAACACGTTTTGCATCGTCTGTGACCGTGATTCATCGTCGAGACGAACTTCGCGCAAGTAAAATCATGGCAGATCGCGCACTTGCAAATCCTAAAATCACCTTTGAATGGAATGCAACAGTTGAAGAAGTTTTAGGCGAAAATGAAGTGGAAGGAGTTCGTATCAAAAACACTGTAGATGGTTCTGAAAAAGTGATTCCTTGCAAAGGTTACTTTGTGGGCTTAGGGCACACCCCAACAACAGCCGTATTTAAAGGATTAGTTGAGATGGATGAAGCGGGTTATATCCTTGTCAAAGAGAACTCTTCTTACACCTCAACTGAGGGGATTTTTGCCGCGGGCGATTGTGTGGATAAAATTTATCGTCAAGCCATCACTGCAGCGGGGATGGGATGTAAGGCAGGAATCGACGCAGAACGTTGGCTCGAAGCTAACAAATAACGAGGTCTATGATGACAAATACAAATACGCCCCCTCCCGAACTCACCTTTGAAAAAGTGATGGAATCGCTCGAAAAAATTGTCAACGAAATGGAAGAGGGAACGCTTCCTTTGGAGACACTGGTACAGAAATATGAAGAAGGGACAAAACTTTCAAAACTTTGTCGTGAAAAACTTCAAGGATTTGAACGAAAAATAGAACTTTTAATGCACGCCGATACGGAAAATCCTGTTTGGCAAAACATTGAAGAAAACCGTCCAGCCACCCTACCCCCAAAAACTGCACGGAAAAACACAAAAACTGTCGCAGTAGCGGAAAATGAAACACTCCCATTCTAAACACAGAAGAGCTTCAGCGCAAACAAAAAAAAACAATCACAAGCCCAAAAAATCCGTCAAACATGTGCGGACTAAATCCAATGGGTTTGTTTTGTTTGCGCGTAAATACGTGCAAAAATTTTGTTTTTTCCTCTTTTTTAGTAAAGTAGGATTATGCATCCTCTTTTTCTTTTTAGGGTTTAGCTTTCATGCCTATTTTGCTGACCCTATCTTAGGAAGAGTCTCAGCCTTGGAGGAAGAAGTGGAATTTATTGATAATCTCCCTGATCCACTTACGCCGCCGCCATTTGTCTATGTCCCAGATGAAAATGAAAAAGACCCGCCTCCGTTTGTTTTAGTCGAAAACAAAAATACACCCAAAGTAGATGTTAAGAAAAAATATAAATATGACGTCGAAGAGACAATGATTGTGACCGGATACTGTGCCTGTCAAAAATGTTGTAGCTGGAAACATAATTTTTGGGGAATCCCCGTTTATAAATCTGGTCCGAATAAAGGGAAACCTAAAGTGCCAGGACAATGTGCAAATGGCACCATGGCACGCGTAGGCACCATTGCCGCCCCTGCGCGCTTTCCATTTGGCGTAATCATGGAAGTTCCGGGTTATCCTGTAGGAACAGTTCAAGACCGTGGCGGCGCTATCACAGGGAACCATATCGATCTCTACTTTAAAGACCATGCAACCGCACAAAAGTGGGGGCGCAAAAAGCTTAAAGTTAAGATATGGAAAAATATCGATGCATGGCGCGCAGATCACCCCGAATTTAATAAATAATAGAGTCGAATCGAAACGAAACAAGGAATCAAATGATGAACACAATCTTTTTTCCAGGCTGGGCCATCCCCCCTCACTTTTACGGTGAAAAGATAATCGACTACCATTTTTTCGATGACTCCCCCGCCTGTGATATGCAGGACTTTATTCCAAAAAAACTCCCCCCCAACACCCATGTAATCGGGCACTCCATGGGAACATTATTAGCCGTTTTAACCGCACTAAAATTTCCTAATGAAGTCACAAAACTCACGCTCTACGCCCCTTTTGTGCAGTTTGCGAGCACACCTTCGCATCACGAATGTTGGGAAAATGGCGCGGTTGAACACCTGATTAATCAAGTTGCACAAGCACCACAAGTGGCGCTTAAACGCTTCTATCGCAATGTATTTCATCCAGCGCCACCCACATTGCGCGCCCCCAATTTTGTTAATATAGCCCAACTTCAGTCGGGACTCTTTTTTTTAATCAATACCAATTTAGAGTCTAAACTTTCATTATTACAATACCCTACCCTCACCATTGTCTATGGAACAGAAGATAAAGTGGTCCCTCCCCCCATGACTCAAGCCTTTATTGATAGTTTAACCCTTACACCCGAAATTGTTTGTAAAACTGGAGCATCACATGGAGAAATCCTCTTTTAATGCAAAAAAAAGCATATAAATTGCAAAAAAAAGAGAATTAATGTAGAAAAAAATCAAAAGTGTGCTTTATTATATATATAATAGTGTGCACGAGCACGCGATTTTTAACAACGCTCACGAGGTCATAAAATGCGCCCCTTAAAACGAACCAAAATCATAGCCACTGTCCCATGCACCGCCACACAAAAATTTATTAGCGACTTATATGACGCAGGTGTCGATGTCATTCGACTCAATACCGCACACATGAATGTCGAAGATGTCCCCCCTATGGTTGAACGTATTCGTGCAGCCTCTCATCATCTTGCCATTCTTATCGACACCAAAGGCCCCGAAGTTCGTACTTGCAATATTGAAGACACCTTAGTGGTTGTAGATGGAGATACGCTTGAAATCGTTGCAACCCCAACGCAAGCGCCTGAAAATGGATTTGCGGTTAATTATAAAAACTTTGTAAACGAAGTGCACAATGGCGCAACTATCCTCCTTAACGATGGCGAAATTGAACTCAAAATCATTCAGAAAAAAGAAAATGGACTCACCTGCAAAGTGATTCATGGTGGCGAAATTAAAAATCGTAAAACAGTCAATGTCCCTGGTGTTGAATTAAAAATGCCATCATTAACGCCACGCGATCGCGAATTTATTCAAGTCGCCATTGATCATGATATTTCATTTATTGCGCACTCATTTGTCCGTAATGCCGAAGATATTTTAGCCGTGCGAAGTATCCTTCAAACTTATCAAAGTAAAATCCATATTATTGCCAAAATTGAGAATCGTCAAGGTGTTGAAAACCTTGACAGCATCATCAAAGTGGCGGATGGCGTGATGGTTGCGCGAGGCGATTTAGGGGTAGAAATCCCAGCGGAAGAAGTTCCATCCGTTCAAAAACAAATGATTTATCGCTGTGTTGAGATGCGAAAACCTGTGATTACTGCCACGCAAATGCTTCAAAGTATGATTGAAGCGCCGCGTCCAACCCGTGCTGAAATTAGCGATGTGGCAAATGCCGTCTTAGATGGATCGGATGCGGTGATGCTTAGTGGCGAAACGGCCCAAGGGAAATATCCTATTGAGACGGTTCAAATGATGACCCGTATTATTGTTGAAACTGAACTTAAATCAGTCGATTTAATTGCACGTCCGAAAAAAGTAGATGATGCCAATGTATCTCATCCCTTATGGTATCTTGCAAAATCAGCTGTAGAAATGACTGATAATTTACCTATTAAAGCGATTATTTGCAACACAATGTCGGGTGCAGTTGCGCGTTTAATTTCCGCCTATCGCCCCCGCGTTCCACTCTATGCACTCACTTGTGATGCTATCGTACAGCGTCAACTTGCCTTGAGTTACGGAATTTATTCTAACCATAACGCCTATTGTTATTCTCCAAATGAAATTATTTTAGGAGCGATTAATTCGCTTCTCGAGAAAAAACGTATTGATATGCACGAACTTGTGTTGATTATCGGCAATTGTGCAGGCACATCAAATCGTGGTGTTGACTATGTAACAGTTACCACACCTGCCGAGATTCTTGCAGGAAAAAAACCATTACCCGCAGCCTCGGAGTGAAATATGACAACACCTAAAAAAGTTCATTTAGTTGGCATTTGTGGGATAGGCATGTCGGGCTTAGCTCAGTTGCTCAAAGAGAGTGGTTGGCAAGTGAGTGGTTCTGATAGAGCCTTAGATTTTCCAGAAAATCAGGAAATTGTTGCCCCCTTAAAGGCGCAAGGAATTACATTATATCCTCAAGATGGCTCATGTTATCAAAATGGTTTTCCTGATGAAATCGTCTATTCAACCGCCATCGAAGAAGATAATCCCGACTTTGCATGTGCGCCCAATGTACGCAGAGTCCACCGTGCAGAAGCCTTGCAAAATGCTTTAACAAATTATCCAGCGTCCATTCGTGTGGCCGTAATGGGTTCTGCAGGGAAAACAACCGTTTCCGCATGGTTAGGAGAGGCACTACACAATCTTCAGGGTGCGCCGACCATTTTATGTGGTGGAAGAATTAATACATTTTGCACGGAAAATTGTGTAGGAAACTTTGTCAAAGGGAGTGGTCCATTTTTTGTTTTTGAAGCGGACGAATCTGATAAATCTGTTTTACGCTATCATCCACAAGTTTCAATTATTATGAATATTGGAACGGATCACTACGCGAAAGAAGAGTTGATTGAAGTTTTTGCACAATGCTTGCGACAAACGCAACAATATGCAATTTTAGATACAGATGTTAAACGCATCCTTCCGCCAGAATGTATGGAACATCTCAAAGTGATTACCTTCTCTAACACCGATAAAGATGCAGATTTTGCATTAATGGGTTACCATGTTAAAATGAGTCAATCGCACATGCTTTTTAACTCACCGAATGGACTCATTGAAATGAGCTTGCCACTGCTCGGGATACATAATGCCACAAATGCGTTAGCGATTTTAGGAACAATATATGCATTGGGAATCGCCCCCGAACTCGCCGTAAAAGCGGTATCACAATTCCATGGTGTATGGCGTCGATTCGACGTCGCAGGAAATTTACCCTCAGGGGCAATTGTCGTTGATGACTACGCACACAATATTGAAAAAATTGAGTCTGCGCTCGAAACGGCCAATGAGAAAAAAAGCTTACACGGACGTCGCGTGATCCTTTTCCAGCCACATGGTTTTGGTCCACTTAAATTTATGAGAGAAGCGTTAGGCTCCATGTTAAAGCGCGCGTTAACCCCTCATGATGTTTTTATTTTTCTCCCTGTTTATTATGCCGGCGGGACCTCCTCATTTACCCCCACATCTGAAGAAGTCGCAAACGAAATTAAAGCATCGAATCCCGCGTTCAAATGCGAAGTTGCATTCGATAGAGATCATGCGAATCAACTCATTCAAAACCATGCAATGAAAGAAGATATTGTAATGATTTTAGGGGCGCGAGATAACTCTTTATCAACGTGGGCTAAAACTCTTTGTAGGGGTGAATAATGAATTTCTGGAATAGCGTGAGTAATCATTATGAAAGCATGAGTTTTATTATTGGCATAGCGTCATTCTTTTTAATGTTAGCTACATGGCGGTTAGCAAGACTGCGTCATGATGATAATTCACGTCTTGAAACCGTCATTTTATCGAGTTGGCAATGGGGCTCTTTTGCGTTGTTTGCAGGATTTAACATGCTCGCTTTTATAACAGAGTTTATTCAAATACATTTTGACATTACAATTGCTATCCATTTACAAATCACATTTTTAACAATAGGATATTTATTTTTGTTTGAATCCGCTCGCGTCTATTTCAAAAAATATATCAAGTTGTGGATTTACCTCATTTTAATCACACCCATTTTTATCATAAATGGGGGAATACAAAATATTGAAACTACACAATTTTTGTGTACAGGAATCCTCCCTTTAATCAGCTGTAGTTTATTTTCGCTAACGATTTATTTGCGATTGCGTAATTTAAATTTAATGTGTACACAACTGCGGGGAGTAGGACTCGCCCTTCTCATTTACGGAATCTCCCAAATGTTACTTTCACTTAAAACATTTGCGATTATGAATCAATACTTATGGCTGAGTCAGACGCTCGCTGAGTATCATTTCCCTCTTTCAATGATAAGCTTAGTTATTTTTATCTCAATTGTAGGACTCATTGTTGATCACTTCGGCTATGTGCGCGATCGTTTCTTATCCACGCGAATCAAAACACAACGCGCGCGAATTCGACACGTCATTCTCTTTATTGCAATTATCACGCTTTCAGTAGGTTCTATCAGTGCAGATATTGCCGCTGGATATCGTCGACTCAAAATCATTAATCATACCACAGATTATATTCATAAGGTCATGCCACGTATCCAAAAAGAAGCACTTAAAACGGATTTAGCGCATGTAGATTTTTCGTTTGATGAATCCGTCATACATTCGATAGATAATATTCGAATTTTCAAGAAAAACATCTTAGATCAATGGGAAGTTCATTATCATAATATCCAAGAACAAGTTCCACTTGCATGGGCAAAAAGATTTGAAGTTGTACAGTTCACACAAAGAGAAAAACTTTTTATCGAACCTGTTTTAGGTGCATTGTCAAATGTTTTTTATTGTGTTCCTATTATTTCGCAACATAAAGTAGGATCCATAATGGTCTTTACCTTATCAAACACCTACTTATTTGATGCCGAAAATTCAATTCGTATCAAAGTTTTATTATCTGCCATTCTGATAAGTGGTATTATTATTTTGATCTGGTTACTCTACTCTCTTGGAGAAGATCGACGCGTTTTAATTAACACAAATATCCAGCAATTTAATCAACTTTTTAAACAAAGTCAAACTGTCGAAATGCTTCTTAATCCCGCAACAGGAGGTATTGTTGACGCCAACACTTGTGCAGATACTTTTTTCGGCATGGGAACTGGCGGACTTAAAAATAAAAATATTACGGAGTTGCATTTGACCCCAATTGATATGGAACAATCAGACCTTAAGCCGTCTTCGCCAACAGATTCGCACGAAGGTTACTTTTTATTCTCTCCCCCCAATCAATCGACACGTCATGTCCAAATTCGTACATGGCCCATTCTCTTTCTCGGAGAAGAACTCTCTTTCTGCACCTTAACAGATATTACGCCTTATGTGACACATGGAAAACGTTTACAAGAAAAAGTAACTCAACTTGAAGAACTTTTTGACTCTTTACCCTTCCCCGCCTATTTAAAAGATTCAGATCGCAAATATATTATGGTTAATGAATCATTTGCAAGGATTGTCAATAAAAACAAACATCAAATTATTGGAATGACTGGCGAGGAGGCATTTAAAAACCGTCCTCATCATAATATCCAAGAATTAGATCAAAAACTCTATGATCTCGATTCAAACGAACCTCAAGTCGATCACATCGTTTGGAACGAAAATTCTCCTAATCCAGAATATTATAATCTCTACCGAAAACTAATCACATGGGAAGGGATGCCCAAATGTATTTTTGGAGTAATTATCATCAAGAAAAAAGAAAAAGAATCGAATTAGAAATGAAACACATTTATAAATATCGTCAAACCCACGGGTATATCAAAAAGAATAGCAATGAAGAGATTCTCGAATAGATTTTAATGAATGATCATTCGTTGATCCAACTCAAAAATTATTCACTTACATTATATATTAAAGTACTATGGAGTCAAAAAAACAAATATGAAAAATGCATGGCAAGATCTTAAAGAACGCGGTTTTATTTACCAAAACACCAACGAAGAAGTGTTGGAACAAAAACTCGCAAACGAAAAATTAACTTTCTATATCGGATTCGATCCCACTGCGGATAGTCTTCACGTGGGACATCTCCTCCCCATTATGGCAATGCGTCGTATGCAAATGTACGGACACCACCCGATTGCCCTCGTCGGAGGCGCTACGGGGATGGTCGGTGACCCTTCAGGCAAAAGTTCAGCACGCCCTATTCTCACAGAAGAAAAAATCGAAGAAAACGTTGAAGGATTGAAAAAACAACTCGGTAAATTTATCGCTGTTGAAACCGCTACTTTTGAAAATAACGCAAACTGGTTGCGTGATTTAAAATACCTTGATTTCTTACGCGAAACAGGTTACCGCTTTTCAGTCAACCGCATGTTGCAAATGGATTCTGTGAAGTCGCGTTTGGAAAGCACGCTTTCATTTTTAGAATTCAACTATATGCTTCTCCAAGCTTACGATTTCCAAATCCTTAAAGAGCAATATAACTGCACCTTGCAAATGGGCGGACAAGATCAATGGGGAAATATCGTCATGGGTATCGACCTCGTTCGTAAAGTGACCGGGGATGAAGTTTATGGGATTACAATGCCACTTCTAATGGACTCATCAGGCAATAAGTTTGGCAAATCAGCAGGTGGCGCCGTATGGTTAGATCCTAATCGCACATCAACATTTGAATACTATCAGTTCTGGCGCAATTGCAATGATGCAGACGTCGGCAAACTCTTAAAATATTTTACGACTTTACCCGTTGAAGAAATTGACCAACTTGCAAGTCTTGAAGCCCCAGCAATTAACCGCGCCAAAGAAATTTTAGCATTTGAAGCGACTACTTTAGCACACAATGCCGCTGAAGCAGAAAAATGCTACTTAGCTGCTGGAAATAAGTTCGGATTTGCGGATCCAGAATGCAAAATTCCAACATCAAGCGCAATTACCGCTATTAAAATTGATCCGAATGCAGGACTCGAAGATTTACCCACCGTCGAAATCAATGCAAGTGCATTTGAAGGGGATGGCTATTGGATTGTCCAACTCTTCAGCGATGCAGGCATGACAAAAACCAATGGGGATGCACGCCGTTTAATTCAAGGTGGTGGCGCCTATTTTAATGAAGAGCGCATCAATGATGTCAATTTCAAAATCAAATCTTCTGATTGCGAAAAAGCGTTCATTATCAAAGCGGGTAAAAAACAAGTGAAACGAATTGTGATTGTATAAACTATGAAATATAAAGCGCTCATCGATTATTCTACACCTCAACTGGTTCTGCTTATCGTTCAAACTGATGGCAAAACTGTCGTGCTTGAACGTCAACGTTTTTCTGCACGCGAATCGGGCGGTATTCACGCATGGATTATCGACACTCTCCACAAATCGAATATCAAACTCAAAGATATCGAAACGTGGTATTCAGGAATAGGACCGGGTAGTTTTACAGGATTAAGAGGCGTATCGGCAATGGTTATGGGATTTGCGCGTGGCGCTAATCCCGATAATCCCCAAGCCTATGGAATCCCATCTGCGTTAGGACTTATTCAAGGAATCGATGCCCTCAATATTGCCGTATTATACGATGGGCGCAATCACGAAGTTTTGTTTTATGGACTCTCCAAAGAATCCAACGAATCTTACCGTCCGTCTGGAAAGAACGGGGTGATTCATGAAAAAAAACTCGCTGAATTAGCGACTCAATTTGATCAATTTATTGCTTTAGATTCCATGCGTTCAATTCTCGAAAACGCACCATTTCATATTCATTATGTTTCAGAAATTAACCCTGAAACAATGATCCATTCAACATACACCGAAAATATCACAGAACCCATCTATTTGCGCCCTGCGGTATTTGTAGAACCCAAACCCATAAGAGAGGTCTAACATGGCATTTTTAAGCGAAGGAAAATCATCTGGATGTTTTGTGTGGGGAGGAATCGTTTTGATTTTAATCCTTGCGTTTTTTGCGTTTAACATCTATCAAACAAGTTTTATTCCGATTGAGGACGCTCCTGAAATCGAAACCATCAAAGTCCCTAGAAGTTCAATCGAATCTCTACTAGCCAAAGTTGATAAGGCCATTGAGCAAATTTATGCAGTTGATACATCTAAAACGTCTATCAAAGCCAATATCGTATTTGACGAAGATGAAACGAATGCACTGTTAATGATTGTGGCGAAAAACATGATCACACAGATCAGTAAAAATAAGAAAGTTGATCCTATTTTACGCAGACTTATTCCATTGTTTGGCAAAGACTGGAGTATTGTTTATCAAAATCGTGAATTTGTTTTTATGTTCAACGCCACAGCCGAAAATATGCCGGAATGGACTTGGATTAAAGAGAAAAAAACATTACCTTTACGTTTAAATTTTGTTCCTCGCGAAAATGATGACGAATTTGAAATTCGCATTACAGAAGCTTATTTGGGGCGTCTGCCTAATATAAGTTATATCGTAAACAAATTTGAAGACCCCATGAACGATTATATTAACGAGTTACTCTCTCAATATGATGATGTACAAAAATCTATCCAAGTATCAATTAACGAAATCGGTCATCTCGAAATCACCTACTATCCCGCACGCTTGAAAAAGTTTGTCCAATACCTTAACCCTGAAGAGTAAGCCTCCGCAACCCTTCCTTACCCATGTAAAGCGCCTTTTCTCATGATTCCTCCTATCGACTCTTACACAGCTCTCGAAATCCTCAATAGTAACGATCCCATATTTCTCGCTGAATATCTTGCTCAAGCAACTCGTGTACGTTGCATTCACTTTGGCAACGATGTAGAAGCATGTGCCATTATCAACGCAAAATGTGGTTCTTGTACTGAAAACTGCAACTTCTGCCCGCAGTCTATTTTCTCGACTTCAAAAGTGGACGAATACCCTCTTTGTTCCGCACAAGAGATTCTTGAAGCGGCACAAAATGCGGAAAAAATGGGTGCGACACGTTTTGGGATTGTAACCTCTGGCAGAACCATTCAAACTGAGGAAGAGATGCAAATCTTGTGCGATGCGGTGAAATTAATTCGTGAAAAAACAAAGATTAGTCCTTGTGGATCATTAGGAATCTTAACCTACGAACAACTTCTTCGATTGAAAAAAGCGGGAATGGAACGTTACCATCATAATCTTGAGACCTCGAAGTCTTATTATCCATCGGTCTGCACAACGCGCACATACGAAGACCAAACACGCACGGTACGCGATGCGCAACGTGCCGGAATGAGTGTTTGTTCTGGTGGACTTTTCGGGCTAGGCGAAACCAACGAACAACGTATTGAGATGTTTCAAACCCTTCAAGAACTCAACGTGGATAGCATTCCCATTAATTTTCTCACCCCCATCCCTGGAACCGCACAAGAAAATCGTAATGATTTAACGCCTTATATGTGCATTAAAATTATTATTGTGGCACGTTTAATGCTCCCCAAACAACGGATTCGCATTTGTGGAGGACGTGAAAAAAATCTACGCGAACTCCAAAGTCTCATCTTCAGTGCGGGTGCCGACTCCATGATGATTGGAAATTACTTAGTAACAACGGGTCGTACGCTTGAAAAAGATCTTGATTTGTTAAAAGATTTAAATCTTACTTTGGTTAAAAACTAACACTATGAAAAAAGTTATTTTTGTTTGTACAGGCAACATTTGTCGGAGTCCTATGGCAGAATACTATTTTAAATATCTTGTTGAACAGGCACATAAAACTGCCGATTTCGAAGTACAATCTGCAGGAATCTATGCCGATAATGGAAGTGCGGCAACCTATGAATCATTACGCGTAATGAACGGACTCGAAATTGATTTAACCGCTCACCGTTCGCAATTCCTCTCTTATGATTTGGTGTATAACTCCGATTTGATTATTGTTATGACTCAAGCGCATAAACTCGCCATTCTCCACCAATACCCAGATGTTAAAGAAAAAATTCATCTTCTTATGGAATACGCGGATTCTCAAACCTGTGATGTTTCAGATCCGTGGGGACAAGATATTGGCGTGTACGCAACATGCTTTCATAAAATGAAATCACCGCTTGAAAATCTTTTTCTTGAACTCAACCAGCAATTAAAATTATTAAAATAAAAAAACGCATTGAGCTATTTGAAACTCAATGCGTTATTTTTTTGTAGTAAAACCAATTCAGCAGTTGTTATTGATGCGTTAACATGGGATCATCAGTGCGTGACTTTTCAACGAGTTCATTGGCACGTTGAACCGCATCTTTGAATTTAAAACAGATATTGTCTACTCCTAATGCTTCGTCGAACTTCGACTTCTGAATCACTTTGAGCGACTGCGCCGTCACGCCAGATAAAATTAATGCGATATGCTTTTTACGACATTGATCTAAAAAGAAATTCAACGCATTTAACCCCGTCGCATCAATCGCAGGCACGTCGCGCATACGAAGAATCACCACGCGCGCTTTGCGATTGAATACGCCCAACACAGTATCCTTAAACGACTCCACTGCACCAAAAAAGAAGGGGCCGTGAAGCTCAAAGACCTCAATACTATGATCTAATTGATAGCCAGAGGTCGGATCGTTGTCTAATTCATCATTATCGTCTGCATTGGCAAGGTTGAGCGACTGCACATCCGTGATTTCTGACATACGACGTATAAATAAAAATGCCGACAACACAATTCCAATCCCTACCGCACAAACTAAGTCCACAAAGATGGTCAATAAAAACGTAATCAACATCACAAAGACATCACTGCGAGGTCCTTTAAACATTGCAATAAATGTATGGGCTTCACACATATTCCAACACACAATCGCCAAAATTCCACCTAATGCCGCTAACGGAATCATCGATGCATAAGGCGCAAAAATCAACATAATCAACATTAATGTAATCGCATGAATAATTGCAGACATAGGCGTTTTTCCGCCTGATTTAATATTCGTAGCCGTACGCGCAATCGCACCTGTAGCGGGGAGTCCCCCAAAGAGTGCAGAAGCGATATTACCTAGCCCCTGCCCTAAAAGTTCGGCATTCGGCTTGTGTCGATCCCCCGTCATACCATCAGCCACGCTCGCACTCAAAAGTGATTCAATGGCGCATAAGAATGCAATCGTAAATGCAGGTTGAGCGAGTTGCTGAAGCGTTTCCCAACTTTCTAAATGAGGAAGTTTTGGCAAAGGCAATGTGCGAGGCAGTTCGCCGAAGCTTTGCCCGATCGTCATGACAATAGCATCATTTTTGAGGACGGCTGAGAGAATAAGATAAGCACCGGTCGAAACCAACATTCCAATTAACATGGCAGGGAGTTTCGGAAAGAATCGACGCGATAATAAAATCACAACAATGGTTAATAAACTCAGTCCGAGCGCATAATAGTTAATTGATCCTAAATTATTAAAGTAACACCCCCATTTTGCAATAAAATCAGAGGGAATCCCATCTTTAATTGTCAGACCAAAAATATCTTTAATTTGCGTGGAAAAAATAATAATCGCAATCGCGGATGTAAACCCAACAATCACTGGGTACGGAATATATTTTAACATCGCTCCAATTCGAAAAACAGCCATCAATACAAGTATAATCCCCGCCATGATTGTACTAATAATAAGACCATCCATCCCATGTGCGGCAATAATTCCTGATATAATGACGATAAAAGCCCCTGTTGGCCCACTCACCTGCGTGCGCGAACCACCAAATGCTGCAATCATGATCCCTGCGACAATCGCAGTGACAATACCAACGGACGGTGCAACCTGAGTTTCTGGTGCAGTTCCGACAGAACATGCAATCGCAAACGCCATCGCCATCGGAAGCGCAACAACGCCAACCGTAAGACCTGCGAATAAGTCCGCTTGAAAAAGTTTTAACGAATACCGTTTAAGGTCGGAAAGCAACACTGGCTTTAACATCTTGAATCCTTTCGTTATGACATCTCAATATTGAGATTGATTAAGTATTACATCACAGCAAAGTCAATTCTACATCGTATGCGTGATTTATTTGCTAAGATGTGCAATTAATATACACGATGATTGACAATAATCCAGTAACAAACGAAAAAAACTTTATTTTTTTTATATCCTAGCTTGCAATTTTCAAAAAGAGATGTAAATTAAATATACCGAAATTATTCGGGCGTATAGCTCAGTTGGTTAGAGCGCCACCTTGACATGGTGGAGGTCACAGGTTCGAGTCCTGTTACGCCCACCATTTCAATTTGTGATTACCAAGGACTTATGACGAATGTTGTAAGTTCTTTTTTTTATTTTAAATACCTTTTGTAAATATTGAATAATTAAACTTCGGTATATAAAATTAAATCCACATGGACTTGGACAAAATATACTGTTTAAATTCAAAATGAGTGATAACATTCTGTTAAGAGATTATAAATCGATTATTATATTAAAAGAGTGACGAAATGTATTGTTGCTGAAACTATTATTTTTAGGAAGAGGTCGACTTAAGGGGATATTCATCTCGATCAAAGAAACGCCAGCGACAGACTTAAATATGACAATCGTTCAACCATTGCTCAACAACCGCTCAACAACCGTTCAACGCCCCTT
>CAZIVM010000027.1:0-20337 GCA_964542845.1 uncultured Victivallales bacterium | reverse complement strand
CAATATCATAAAGTCCATAAAGCATATTTGATTGAAGAAACAAACCCTTATTATGAATGGTTTGCAAATTTTGTGCAACTTCCCACTTATGAAGACTCCGACTTTGAATGGTAATTTCAAAAAAATAGATAAAAAATTTTTTTGAATGAAAAATCGCTTGAAAAAGTATTGTTTGTCGTTTATATTATACACATTATAAACCAATCATCCAAACAATGAGGTTATCCATGAAAAAATATCTTGTGATGTCGGGCATTTTAAGCTTGTTTTTGTGTGGCACGCTTCCTGCGCTAGCCGTTATTGAAGGCGAAGGAAACGCCATTCAAACCACCCCTGTTTATTATCCTGTTGCCGGAAGTGACCAACTCCTCATCGGTTTTCATGTCGTTAAAACCGAGACAACGGGTGCGCCGACCCTCATCGAATACGAATTTTCATCCAAAACGCCCCAGAATGCTTTTACAAAATATAAACTTTGGACAACGCGCAAAACGCCCTATTATGCCACCCCTAAAGCCATTGAAATTAAAGGGGGGACCTTTAAACAAAATGGAAAAAAAGTGACCTTTACCCTGTCGAGAGACAAAGCGACTAACGACAATAAAATTGAGTCGGGCGACTATATATGGTTAACCGCCGAAATTGTACCGAAAAACGTTAAACCCAATTCAGAAATAGACATCGGGGTCAAAATTTTCTGTGTCAACGGCATTCGTGTGAATCCTAAAATTTCGGAGCCCAAAGGGACCGCTTACGTTTTCCCTTTTGAAAAACGCATTGTGCCTTATTATCGACTCAATTGGATGCTACGAAATACCCCAAAAGGACTCGACAAAGGATGGGGAAATTGGAGCGATGAATATCTTAAAACAAGCACAGATTTTATTGTTTTTGAAGTCAAATGCGATGATAAAGGCAACCTTGTAGGCGCCAATACCGAACAATTCAAAGCCTGTGTTAAAAAAGTAAAAGAAGCACGCAAAAAAGTGAAAGGGAATGCACGAATCATTCTCGGATTTGCCATTGCTAACTCTGCCAATGCAATGGAAAAAGTAACCGCTAACAATGAGGCCTCCGAACGCTTGATTCAACAAATGATTGAAACGATTCAAACGTACGAGTTTGAAGGGATTGATATCGACTGGGAATACCCTCAAACCCGTCAAATTTATACGCAGTTTGAAAATTTTGTAGCCAAACTTAAGCCACGTCTTTTTGAAATTGGCGCAACGCTCTCTTTGGCAGTTAACCCCAACTATAAGCCCCCTACCGCCGAAGTGGCACAACAAGCCGATTTTGTCAACTTAATGTCGTATGGTCGCCCTGGGGAACACGCTTCATACGATCGTTATCTCAAAGACATTGAGTATGCACGCAAAACATGCGGTCTGCCCGATTTCAAAATAATTCCAGGTGTTCCATTTTATGGTATGACGCTTGCAAAATCACCTAAACGCGCCAGTGAAGCGCAAGGTTATGCAGGGCTCGTGGGGCAAATTCCTAACTTTGATGAAAACAAAGACTTTTTTAAACATCCCAAATATGGCGAAATGTCGTTTAACGGACTCCCCATGCTTAAGAAAAAATATGACGTTGTTAAACAATCAAAATTGGGCGGAATTATGATTTGGGCGTACGATTTAGACATACCCTACACGGATGCTAAATCGATGGTTCGTCAACTTGAAAAAGAGATTCCCGTTCAAACATTTAAGTAAATTTTATCGAATGGGAAAAGAAACTTAAAAATAGTTTTGAATATTTTAAAGGAGTCGCTTGAATCATACCAAAAAGGTGTTATATTATATTAAAATATAATATGTATAATATCCGAATATCAAACAGGAGCAAATTATGAAAACAGTCATTATTGGTGGTGTGGCAGCAGGTGCTAGTGCCGCAGCGCGGTTACGTCGCTTAGACGAAAATGCAGAAATCGTTTTGTTAGAACGTGGCGCGTATATCTCTTATGCCAATTGCGGACTCCCCTATCATTTAAGTGGCGTCATTCCTAGCCGAGATGCGCTCTTAGTGATTTCTGAAGCCAAGTTTGCCAAACGCTTTAATATTGATGTTCGCGCCCACAGCGAGGTCGTGGCAATCAATCGCGAAAAACAGACCGTTACCATCTCCTTAAAAGGTGAAAAGACCTACGAAGAATCGTATGATAAACTCCTTATTGCGACAGGTTCATATCCCATACACATGGATCTTCCGGGGAGCGATGATCCACGCATTATGCAACTTTGGACAATCCCAGACATGGATAAAATTATGCGTCAAATTGATGCGGGAGCAAAGAAAGCCTTGGTCGTTGGCGCGGGTTTTATCGGACTCGAAACAGCGGAAAATTTAGCCGAAAAAGGACTTGATGTTACCGTGGTTGAACTTGCGCCTCAAGTGTTGCCCACACTGGATCAAGAGATGAGTTCATTCTTAGGGCACGAACTCTCACACATGGGTATCACCTTAAAGCTCGGACACAAAGTCACAAACTTTGTTACCGATAATAACCAGCTCTTTGCAGTACTTGAAAACAATGAAAAAATCGAAGCCGATTTAGTAATTATGAGTGTCGGTGTCAAACCCAATTCGGAACTCGCAGTATCCGCAGGCTTAGCGACAGGCCCGCGCGGTCATATCATCGTAAACGAATGGATGCAGACCCATGATCCGAATATCTACGCAGCAGGAGATGCGGTTGAAGTTATCGATCCCATTTTAGGGGGAAAAACGGCCATCCCACTCGCAGGTCCAGCCAATAAACAGGGGCGCATGGTTGCCGATAACATAGCAGGGCGCAGCGTTAAATACAAAGGCAGTTATGGCGCATCGGTTGTTAAAGTTGGAAATTTGACAGCAGCAGCCGTGGGCTTAACGGAGCGTCGACTCCAACAAGCGAATCTTCCGTATGAAAAAATTTATACGCACCCTAACTCTCAAGCGGGTTACTATCCTGGCGGTGCATCATTTCATATTAAACTCATTTTTTCGCCCGAAGGCAAAATATATGGAGCGCAAATGGTAGGGCATAAGGGTGTAGACAAACGCCTTGATGTAATTTCAGTTGCGATGCAGGCGAATATGAGTGTTTATGATTTAGCAGAACTCGAATTGTGTTATGCGCCTCCCTACAACTCGGCCAAAGATCCTGTTAATTTTGCAGGGATGATTGCAGTGAACGTACTCGAAGGAGATTCTGAAGTGGTTCATTTCAACCATTTGCCCAAAGATGCAGAGATTATTGATGTTCGCGAACCTGAAGAGATTGCCGTTGGCGCTCTCCCCGTTGCACGCAATATTCCTTTAGAATCGTTGCGCGAACAACTCACCTCATTCGATAAAAGTAAAACCTATATCACATCGTGTCAGGTCGGACTTCGCGGTTACATTGCCGAACGCATGATGCGTCAAGCTGGCTTAAAAGTTAAAAACGCATCTGGGGGCTATCTTACATGGAAAATGTTTTATCCAGACCCCTTCATTCCACACAAGAAAGAGTCAACATCGTGCAGTGTCGTCATTAAAAAAGATTTAGATGTTTTGGATGTAAGACACCTCGCTTGCCCCGGTCCCATCGTGCAACTCAAAGCCAAAATTGACGCCATGACAGAAAATCAACATTTTCTATTGATTGCGCAACCTACGTTTGAAAACGACTTACTGACATGGAGTAAAAATACAGGACATACCGTGGTTCAAATCGAACATAAAGAGTCTTCTATCGAAGCATTAATTAGAAAGCAGGGCTAACACGTTATGTGGGAACAACTCTTAAGTCTTAGTGGCGGAAATTTAAGTAATTTATTTTATTCAATACTAGAAATCTTTTTCATTTACCTACTCATCTATGGCACCATTCGCATGATGAAAGGGACGCGTGCAATCTATATTTTAATGGGAATTATTGGATCATTAATGGTTTTAACCATTATCTCTTTTCTCATTCGTTTTCCTGTTATTGAATGGATTATTCGTCAATTTTGGGCCGTGCTTGCTATTGGATGTGTCATTATTTTCCAACCCGAGTTACGAAGAGGATTTGCCTATTTAGGATCGCGCCGCTTTCGCAGTAATATTCCCACAGCGCAAACCGAGGCGATTACCGAAATTTGCAAAGCAGCAATCTATATGTCCGAACACCGCATTGGTGCTCTTATCGTTTTAGAACGTGCCGAACCGATTCAAAACGAAGTGCCAGCGGGAGGGGTCGAACTCGATGCCATTGTTTCTGCACCACTCATTGAATCTATATTTAGCACGAAGAGTCCGCTTCATGATGGTGCCGTCGTGATTCAAGGCAACAAAATTATTGCAGCGCACATGATTTTACCATTAGGCAGTTCGAATAAAGAACATTTTGGAACACGACACCGCGCCGCAATTGGGATTAGTGAAGAAACCGATGCCGTTGCGCTCGTGGTCTCGGAAGAAACAGGACGTATTTCACTGGCTCGAAATGGTGAATTTCATACCGATATTGCCCCCTATAAACTTAATGAAGTTTTATCTAAAACCCTCTCGATTCCTGCGCCAATCGAAACTGAAAGTGAGGAAATCTAATGAGAGAAGCCCCCCCTCTTCATCGTGGAAAGCTAACCCAATTTATCATTGGCATGTTTACACGCAATTTACGCGAAAAAGCAGTGGCATTTCTTCTCGCATTCACTGCATGGTATGGCGTGGGAATGATGGTCAATCGTTCGACAACCATATCGGATATTGAAGTCAAAATTACGCCACCTGCGGGTTATATATTTATGAATGACGATGCATTCAAAGTTGCTTTACAAGTTTCAGGAAGCGTGCAAAGTCTTGAGAACTGCTCGCCGAAAGATTTTAGTCTTAATTATCCTGTCCCTTATAGCGACATCCCCCATCAAGGCGATATGCTTACGCTTAATCTCAATAAAGAAAATATACATGGACCTTATGGGATATGGATTAAAGAGATTCGTCCTGCATCGTTGCGCGTTAAATACGATAAAGTGATTACACAGTCTAAGCCTGTACGCATTGTCACACAAGGAGCCTTGAAAAGTGATTACACCCCCACCCTGACCCCTATTCCTGCATCCATAACAATTACTGGACCTGAATCCATTGTAGGAAAAATGCAAGATATTCCCACAGACCCTATCATTTTAGACCCCTCAATTACGGAACCTTTTTTCAAAAGTAATCAACGCTTAAAAATCATGAGTAATTATGTAAAAGCAGACATCAAAACGGTCGAGGTATCGGTCAATATCGAAAAAACAGGGGCGACACGCACTTTACACTCTGTCCCTATTTTAATTATGCAACCGCAAAATCTCCAACATCTTCAATTCATCGCAGAAGAACCCCTAGTTACAGATATTCAATTAGCGGGCAATCTCGATATTTTACGATTAGTTTCAAATGTGCATGTACGCGTTTACTGTGATTTTTCAAATGTAGTTATCAATCCAGAAATTATGGAATATAATGTCCCAGTACAATGTTTTTGTACAGAACCCTCGGTCACGATTAAATCGTTTAGCAAGCAATTTATACGTTTTCGACTCGTTGCAAGCGAATAGTTGTTATTATGTTTGATGCCTCGTTATTTCGTCCGAATTTAATTCCGAGTAGCCCAGGGGTTTATTTATACCGCGATCGTTTTGGGACAATTATCTACATTGGTAAGGCACGAAATCTACGCAAACGGATGTCGCAATACTTTCAAGCATCGAAACAACGTCTTTCAGATCCGAAGTTTCGTTCATTGATTAATTCGATTTCACATTACGAATATCATTGTGTCAAAACAGAAGATGAAGCGTTAATTTTAGAATCAAAACTCATCAAAGATTATATGCCAAGATACAATATTTTGATGCGTGATGATAAACGCTTTCAACTCATACGCATGAACTTACATGAGGCGTTACCGGCCCTTTCATTATGTCGTTTTGAGCGACAAGATAATGCACGTTACTGGGGTCCATTTCCGCATGGGGTTGCCCTTAAAGAGACAGTGCAATTTCTCACACGATTTTTTAAACTTCGAAGTTGTAAAACCTCTACGCCCGATGCCGATACTTACAAACATTGCTTGAGCGCCAAAGTCAAAGATTGTACGGCGCCCTGTATTGGCAAAGTGAGCGAAGAAGAATATCAAAAACAAGTTGAATCGATGTTAAAAGTTCTCGAAGGATCCATCACGCCATTATGCAAAACACTTGAAAATAAGATGAAGGAATATGCCGAAAAACAACAATTTGAAAAAGCCGCACGCACGCGTGACATTATCGAAAATTTGCAAATTGTGTTTGGTCAGAAAAACCGAAGCTTCAAACACGCTAAAGCTCCTGCCTTAACAGGAATGAATGCCGTTCACGAACTTCAACAACTGTTAAAATTACCCGTGCCACCGCGTCGAATTGAGGGGTTCGACAACTCTCATATTTCAGGACACTTCCCCGTTTCAAGTATGGTTTGTTTTATCGATGGGAAACCTGCCCCGAGCAAATATCGAAGATTCAAACTCAAGACCGCAATTGAAGGGTATCCCAATGATTATGCAGCCATGCGCGAAGTCTTGACACGCAACTATTCACGTCGTCTCATCGAGGGGGGCGAAATGCCCGACCTCATTCTGGTTGATGGCGGGAAAGGTCAACTTCACATTGCACTTGATGTTCTCAAAGAGCTGGGACTTGAACACTTACCTGTCATTGGCTTGGCCGAACGCAATGAGTATATCTATCAACCCCATAACCCCGATCCCATTATACTCGAACGACACAATATTGCGTTGCGTTTGCTACAAGCCGTTCGTGATGAAGTTCACCGTTTTGTCATCTCATACAATCGTAACTTACGTCAACAGAAAATGACGGAATCAATTCTAGACGACATCGAAGGCATTGGTGAACAGCGTAAAATACAACTCTTGCAAGCTTATGGAAGTATTCACGCCATTCGCAAAAGTACCCCAGAAGAGATCGCCAAGCGCGTGGCAGGGCTCGGGATAACTCTTGCTACTAAGATTCACGAAATACTTCAAAAGAAACCCAAACAAGGCGGACGCATCATTAATGAAGTTCGCCCCGACTAACCCCTTTATTGTGCGCGACAATCTTTCACAGTTTCGCGAACCAATTCAATCACCATATTTCCAATAAAGCCCATCGATTCCGCGGAAAGTTTATCCATTGTGTCAGCGGCCGTATGCCAAAAGACGTTGCGTGGGCCGAAATGAAAATCAATCAAATCTACTGCAGAAATCCCCACATCTTCAAAGGGTAAATGATCATCATGAATTGCATGCCCATACATTGTAACGCGTTCGGGATGCCCCAACTTTTTCGCCACTTTTTGACAACGCTCAATCCATACTTTAGGCGTTGAACGTGAAAGAGTAATTTCTAAATCACGATCACCAATCATATCCATTAAAATCATCCCATAACAAGATGCGACTTTATTTTCAGATTTTAATCGTTGAGCGTAACGTGTGCTTCCATAAAGTCCATCCTCATCGTTATAATCAAAATAACACTCTTCGCCATCAAAAAAACAACAATGTAAATTCACATCTGGAGGCGAATCAACATAGGTTCGAATGAGTTCAAGAAGAACGGCCGTGGATGAAGCGCCATCATTGGCACCTGGGCAAATAATATGCGGTTTGGTGTCGAAATGAGACCCCAAAATCATATATTTTGAGGAGTCTTTTCCCTCAATAAAACAATAGACATTATAAAGGGTAAAATCACCATCAGGTGTCGATTGAAGCCACGAATCAACGTGTGCTTTTGCGCCTATTTTTGTAATTTCAGAAACAATATAATCAATGGTTTTGCGGTGTCCTGGATACGGAGGATGTCGTGGAGAAAGGTTCGTGATGCGATCTGCATGCGCCATGCACGCCTCCCCTTGGTCCACCCAAACAGGTAACGCGTCATACTCATATTGCACTCGCTCTTGAGGTTCAAATCCACACCCACACATCAACGCCAAACACAACAACGTGAAAAAATAACGCCACATCTTAAATTGTCGTATCAATTTTAACAGCAAAACGCTGATAGGTTGGAATATCAAAATCTTGCCCCTCAATCAATGTAATGGGAGCACTAGAGAAGATGCCACGCGTTAATTCTTGTAAGGGGAGCTCAGGCTGTTCTGGGAAAAGAGAACTTTGAATCGGGGGTAATTGACGCAATCTTGATGCCGTTTTCGTCACCACAGTTTCATTTCGATTCACCGTTTCAGCTATGGCAACAGGATCAAATTTAAGCGCAATAACCGTAAGTTGCGCTGTATCCTTAAAATCAGGATTAACATGGAGTCCGTTCACAACAACAGCTTGGGTCGAAAAATGGGATTTCAAATTGTCAAGCGCCTTACGCATCTCACCAATCGAAATATCAGAACTCGCTGTCATCACACACAACAACGCATTCGCTTCTTTTAGGAAACGAGCGCCACCCAATAAAGGAGAATTCACCATATCCATAAGGAGTTCTGGGAAACAATCTGGATTCAACGTATTATGTGTAATCGCCACACCAATCCCCGCAGTAGCGCGTTTGCCTGCAATTAAGTTTTTTAAATTCGCATACCCGGCAGGAATTAATGGATCACTTAAAAATAAATTAAAAATCCCCATAATCGCATCCGCCACACATTGGTCTGCCATTTGAAACGCTTCTTTGGCAGGGATATCATGAGGGACACTTGAGAAAAGTAAATCATTTGAAATCGGCAATAAAACATCAGCTCCTGAGAGTTCCGTCAAGGCTGTTTTGGCATTAATATGACGTTGTTGTCCTTCGAACTTAAAGGGCAATGTTGGCATCATAATCAAAGGCTTGCGAGTACGAATCATTGCACGATAAATCAAGGGGAGTCCACCCGAAGCCATTCCGCCACCAATACCGCCTGTCAAAATCACCACATCGGCATTTTCAACCAATGCGAGAAGTTGATCACGCACTTGAGCAGCACAACGCTCTCCGCGTAACAAATCTCCGCCAGTGCCAAGACCTTGCGTCCAATCCAATCCCACGGATAAGAGATTGATTTTAGATGCATCCACACTTTTCAAAGATTGTGAATCCGAATCGATACCAATCAACAAGGTTGAAGATGAAGGGGTTAATTTTTGAGCAACTTCATCAAGCACGCGGAGTCCTGCATGCCCAATCCCGACCAATGCAATAGTATATTTGGATGTCATAATTAGAACCTAAATGCGTTTCCGATTTTCTTAAAGAATTTGGCGGCAGACTGTGGCACATTATCAATTTGTGCCAAAATCCCATTTCCGTTATTGGGGTTATCTTGAACAATTAAGTTTGCATAAACTAACAACCCAACAATCATTGCATAACGTGGCGATAAAATGGATGAAACCATCCCCGTAATTCCTTGCGGAATCCCGACACGCACAGGCGCATCAAAAATTCGTGTGACAATATCAACCATATAAGGAATTAGAGCAACTCCTCCTGTTAAGACCACAGGAATACGACGTCCCGTATGATGCAACCCTTCTTCTACACGTTCTTGAACTAAAATAAGGAGTTCACGTACGCGCATATCAATCACCTTTTCTATGGAATGAACAGGGATTTGATGCGGTTTATTATTGCGCGACTTGCTTGAAAGTGTAAGAACCGCCTGTTTGGATTGACCTTGCGCGAATAAATCTTTGCAAGCCATCACTTTACGCGCATCTTCGATACTAATATTAAATGCCACTTGTAAATCGTTAGCAATATGTTCAGTTCCAATAGGAAGCACGCCCGACGTTTGAATGCAAGAGTTCTCAATCATGATAAACTCTGTGGTCCCTGCCCCAATATCAATCATCAAAACGCCCGATTCCTTCTCTTGCTCAGTAAGGACCCCATACGAAGCGGCCACTGCCGTAAAACGCGGATCAACATCACGATCATATCCGGTCTCTTGCAAGGCAGCGCGAGTGGTATCAATGCGATTGGTATCGCCATAAATGATATGAACAATTGCTTCGAGTTTATTCGCGATGAGCCCTGCCGGATTTGGGACACGTCGCTGATCATCATCCAACAAGAAATAGGAGTCGAACGAATCAATCACCTTAAGATTGGTTTGTAAATTAATATGTAACGCGCCTTCAATCGCTTGCGAAATATTCTCTTCGCTCACCTTACGATCAACGGTGCGAATGTGCGCGACACCCCGACCTTGTGTGGAACGAATATGCGTCCCTGTAACGCCGACAAAAATCTTTTTAGGATCCACGCTATATCCGCCTTTGAGTTCTGCCTCGTGAATGGCGTCATAAACCGCCATTGAGACATTCGCCATGTTGATAATCTCACCCTTGGAGACATCGCCCGCCGAGCCCGCAGTTGTGGCTAAATTTAAATCGCGTTGTCCCACGCCAAGCACCAAGACATCGCCCGCTTCATCCGTGGTTCCAATCAAGGCAACCACCTTTGAAGTCCCGATCTCCACAACAGTTACAATATCTTTCGATGTAAACATATTTTATCCTCACGTTTTTACGTATTCTATTATCTATTACTCTAATATAACACCACTTTCAAAAATTCGCAACGTAAACACCAAAATTTATCGATTTTTTTTCATCGATTAAAGATAAAAGCGTTAAAAAAAGGAAAAATATACGAAAAAGAGTCAAAAAACATTTGAATTTACGAAAGTTACAACTATATTATACATAAATAAAAGAATAGAATATTTGCACCTTAACCCAAGGACATCTTTATATGGCATCTGTTATCAAAAAAATTATGCGTTGTTTTTCATCCAATATCGGTATCGATTTAGGCACAGCAAACTGTTTGGTCTATCTCGGCGAAAAAGATATCGTGATTAACGAACCTTCCGTTGTCGCAATCTACACGCAAACCAAAGAGATTGCTGCCGTCGGAAACCAAGCCAAAGAGATGCTCGGTCGTACCCCAGGGCGTATTAAAGCTGTTCGCCCCATGAAAGATGGTGTCATTGCAGATTACCACATTACAGAACACATGCTCCGTTATTTTATCAAACAAGCAAAGGATAGAACCACGGGTATCAATCGTATGTTCCCTCCTCGCGTTTTAGTGGCGGTACCCTATGGAATTACCCAAGTTGAATCTAACGCCGTTAACGATAGTGCGTTGCGTGCGGGGGCTGAAGAGGTCTTTTTAATTGAAGAACCCATGGCCGCAGCCATTGGCGTAGGACTTCCTGTGACAGATCCTACAGCGAGCATGATTGTTGATATTGGTGGCGGAACCACTGAGGTGGCTGTGATCTCCTTAAACGGGATCGTGGAAGCCCGAAGCGTACGCGTCGGTGGCGATGAAATGGACTTAGCCATTATCAATCATATGAAAAAAGTATATAACCTTCTCATCGGTGAACGTACTGGTGAAGCGATTAAAATGACCATTGGATCTGCTTACCCTACGGATGATACCGCCGCCATGGATGTGAAAGGACGCGACTTCGTCTCTGGATTACCTAAAACCATTCGTATCACAGCTAAAGAAGTGCGCCTTGCCCTCCAAGAGCCTGTTGCGAGCATTGTTGAAGCCGTTCGAGCAACTCTCGACCGTTGTCCTCCCGAACTTTCAGGAGACTTAATTGATCGCGGAATCGTTCTTGCTGGTGGTGGCGCATTACTTCGCGGATTGGACAAGCTCATCACCGAAGAAACAGGCTTACCTGTGATTATCGCCGAAGACCCATTAACCGCTATTGTTCGCGGAACGGGTATCATCTTGCAAGATCTTGATCTCTATGCAGATGCGATTACTAAAGCGGGTCATGAATAATTAGATATTTAAGAAATTTTAGTGATATGCGAAAAATACATCCCTTACTTTTAATTCCGATTATTTTAATCATTATTGTCATTGCAGTCCCTTTAATCTTACTTGCAATTGTGGTTTCGATTATTTTTGCGATTTTACGCGCATTAGGTTTTTCAACGCCCAAAATGAATATGAACACGATGGGTAAAATGTTTGGAAAAACGCCCAAAAAAGAAAACGAAGCCCCAAAAGGTTCATTTTTTAGAGATGTGCCTGCTTGCGAAGATGTCATAGATATTACCGATTCGACCACAACGATTGAAACGAAAGATATCAACTAAGATTTTCAAAAGAAAAACGTCTTATTTATATCGTTAAGTTTGTCTCATCAAAAAAGGAGCGATATGAAAAAGCTAAATTTGATTTTTACTGTGAGTTTGTGCAGTGTAATGATCATGTATCTGACACAATGCGATGTTCACGTTGATGAAAGAATCGACTACTCGCCAAATGAACTGGCATTCGAACACGATTATCGTTTATCTTTTGAAAAAGTCGATTCTCTCCATGCAAACGAACGATGGGAAAAATATAATAAAGAACCTCATAAAATTTCCATCCAGTTCTAAAATAATTATTCACCGACACGCCCTCATGCAAAAATCATCAGAGCAAAAAATTATTATAGTCTAAATCAATTTAAAACCGAGGGCCAATAAGATAAAATGAAGTCGGCACCCGCACGTTGAATCGCGGTCAATGATTCCCACGCCATCGCATCTCTATCGCCCCAACCGCGTTCGCTAGTCGCACAAATCATCGAATATTCACCGCTCACATTATAAGCAGAAATAGGAAGCAATGTGCGTTGACGTAATTGTGAAATAATATCTAAATAGGCTAAAGCGGGTTTCACCATTAAGATATCCGCACCTTCGGCTTCGTCCAAAACCGCCTCCAAAAGTCCGACACGCCCATTGGCTGGATCGCATTGATACGATTTGCGATCCCCAAAAGAGGGGGCAGATCCTGCAGCATCACGGAAAGGCCCGTAAAAAGCCGAGGCAAACTTAGTGGCATACGCCATTAACAAAGTATCGTGGCATTGATGCGCTTCTAGGGTTGCACGTATCGCTGAAATTTGACCATCCATCATCGCACTTGGCGCGACACAATGTGCGCCAGCTTGTGCATGAATTAAAGCAATATCGGCAAGAATGGGAAGAGTTGCATCATTATCAATATGACCTGATGGGGTTAGAATCCCACAATGTCCATGTGGGGTATAAGCGCAAATACAAACATCTGTCATCACAATTAAGTGCGGGAACTTCTGACGCAACAATTGAATTGCCTGAGGAATTAAGCCCGTATCTTGACGCGCGTGTTCAGCAAAATCGCTTTTTTCATTTGCATCAGGCACAGGAAATAAAATGACCCCTGCCACCCCTTTTTCAACTAACGGCATGATGGCTTTTTCGAGTTGATCCAATGAATAGCGGAACTGACCCGGCATCGCATCGATCACCACTTTTTGATTTGTACCATTCACCAAAAAAATGGGATATATCATTTGTTGAAAAGCAGGACGTTGAGGCGGTGAAAGGAGTTGACGAATGGCGGGGGTTTGACGGAGTCGTTGAAGTCGAAGATTTGGAAATTGCGCAGTCATACTTCTCTCCCAGATTAAAAAAGTTGTTGAACGATCGTATCGACACAATCCATATCGGGATTGCGTTGAGGATAGTCGGAATTATAATGGAGTCCGCGCGACTCCTTACGTTGCATCGCTGAATCGATAATAATTTCGGCGGTTTGCGCAATATTACGAAGTTCGATCAAATCGTAGGTAATAATAAAATCCCAGTAGTATTTTTCAATCTCTTTACGAATATTGACAATGCGTGCTTTGGCACGTTCAAGGCGTTTATCCGTACGGACAATGCCAACGTAGTCCCACATAAATTGGCGGATTTCAGCCCAGTTGTGCGCAATCACCACGCGTTCATCGGAATTGGTCGCAGACCCCACTTGCCATTGAGGCACTTGTATATCTGCAAACAAATCTAAGAAATCTTGATTTTCAGCAACGATGGATTCGGCAGCACTGTGCCCAACCACCATCGCTTCAAGTAAACTATTCGATGCTAAGCGGTTCGCACCATGGAGTCCTGTAGACCCCGCTTCGCCAACCACATAAAGCCCGCGAATAGTTGTTGCCCCTTTAGCATCGGTTTGGACACCCCCACAGCAATAATGTGCCGCAGGAACGACGGGGATAGGATCTTTGGCCATATCAAAACCCGCTTCTAAACATTTTGCGTAAATATTAGGGAAACGTTTCAACAAAAACTCTTTAGACTGATGCGTAATATCTAACCAAGCGCATTGTTGACCCGTTTTTTTAAGTTCATTATCAATCGCGCGTGCCACAATATCACGCGGAGCAAGGTCTTTCATCGCATGGTAATCATCCATAAACGGAGCAAGTTTTCCCTCTTGATCATAACGTTTTAATATAGCCCCTTCGCCGCGGACAGCCTCACTAATTAAAAAAGAACGATGCGTGGGATGATAAAGAATCGTAGGATGAAATTGGAAAAATTCCATATTGCGAACCGGGACACCTGCACGGTAACACATGGAAACCCCTGCCCCACATGAGATATCAGGATTCGACGTATAAAGGTAAACTTTACCCACTCCGCCACAAGCAACCGTTACCGATTTTGCACGAAAGGTAATCACTTCATTATGTTTAATATCCAATACATACGCGCCTAGAATATGGTTTTCGCCATCAATCCCCAAACGTTTAGAAGTAATTAAGTCGATCGCAGAACAGTAGTCATAAAATTTGATTTTGGGGTGTTTAAGGGCATATTCCGTGAGCGTACGCATCAACTCTGCCCCAGTAATATCGCCAGCATGTAAGATACGGCGTTTGGTATGACCGCCTTCACGACCCAAGTGAAAATCCGAAACATTCTGGGTATGTCCAATATCACCACGCGTCGTAAACTTCGCCCCCAACTTCACCATGTGTTCCAACGCCGCAGGTCCCGCCTCGACAATTTGGCGTACAATATCTTCATCACAAAGGTGGTCGCCCGCATTTAACGTATCGACCACATGCTCTTGAAACGAGTCATTATCATCTGTCACACAGGCGATTCCGCCCTGCGCAAGGTTGGTGGCAGCATCAAGGATTTCACGTTGAGTGACGACAGCGACCTCCTCACCTGCTTCAGCAAGATGAATCGCCGTGGTTAAACCGCCCAAACCGGATCCAATTACCAGATTTTGGACCTTTTCTTCACGTATTCCTTGTTTTTCCATAAAAAAACCTCAAAATTTTTTGAATTTCGCTTTACACTTTTACAAACAGAGATTACATTATCATATAAATAAAAATTTTCAACTCCAAAACTCGAAAAATAAGAAAAAAAATGCAAAATAACACCCAAAACAACAATTTAACCCTCCCATCTCATATTCAACGCGCTCAAATTCAAGATGATTTTTTGCGTCAGTACCTCCAATCTCGCAACGAAACTTTTTTAGCTTCTAAACTGTATCGAACGCTTGAATTAACATTTCTTTTGATCATGGGCGCCCTCTTCGGATTCACCTTTCCCCCTGCGCCTCTCGGGCTCCTCGCATGGATTGGCGTTGTACCCTTGATTTTCTTTAGTGTCAAAACAACCCCTTTGCGCGCTTTATTCAATGGGTTTACATGGGGATTGGGCTGGGCGTTTACCTCCTTTATTTGGTTTTATGAAATCCATATCGTATTCCCAATCATCACGGCACTTGTTCTAGGATTATTCCCTGCGGTTTGGAGCATGTTTACGGCTTTTATTTACAAATATATTGTGGTGCCCGAACAAGATTGCAAAGCAGGAAATGAATCCATTCAAATGGCATTTCTAAAAGTGAATACTTACAAAGAGACCCTTTTTGTGTTCATGAGTGGCACAGGATGGGTAGCATTAGAATGGGTGCGTTCATGGATTGGAACCGGTTTGCCATGGAACACGCTAGCCACCACACAATGGCAAAATCTTCAACTCATTCAAGTGTGCGAATACACGGGCATTTATGGGGTGAGTTTATGCGTTATTTTAGTCAACCTTGCCATTTACTGTGCCATACAAAGTTTGTGGCGTTATTTTCGTGTGGGGATTCGTATTCACTTCACCCCACTCGTATTAAGTGCAGTTGCCATTATGCTCTGCATCAGCATTCCCAACGATGCGATTCGTCAGTATATGCCACGTGCCGACGATCCCAAAGCCGATGATGCGAATCAAGAAGTAAAAGTAGGGTTAATCCAAATGGCGACCCCTGTCATTTGGGGCGGTTCGCAAGTGGACTACAATGCGATGTATAACCGACTTTGCAATCTCACGACTAAGGTTGCGATCAATCACAAACCCGATGTTATCTTATGGCCTGAAACAATGATTCCAGTGCGTCCGAGCAAGAATCCCAGTTATACTCAAGCCTTAAGCAAACTTGCACGCGAAAACAATTCAGCCCTCATCGTTGGTGCGCCCGACATTCTTCCGCCAGTTGAAAATGATGATACAGAACGTCATATCAACGGCGCATTTCTGTTTAACAACGAAGGAAAATTAGTCGATTATTATGCCAAACGCCATATCGTCCCTTTTGGCGAATATATCCCCTTTGGTGCGATTCTTGATCGTGCGTTACCTAATCTTCGTAAAGATTTTGTTCTTCCCGAAGATCTTACGCCCGGAAAAGGTTTTTTCCCACTTGAAGTGAATCCTCAACTTCGTTTAGGCGTGAATATCTGTTTTGAGGATGTATTTCCATATATTTCGCGTGAGTTTGTCAAAAACGGCGCCACGGTGCTTGCGACAATCACCAACGATGGATGGTATCCTCAATCTTCTGAACGCGCTCAACACTTAGCAAACGCTGTTTTTCGCGCTATTGAAAATCGACGCTATTTTGTCCGCACTGGCAACTTTGCACAAGCGTGTTTAATTACCCCGCAGGGTCAAATTGCCGCATGGAAAAACGCGCTTCCCAGTGATACTTTTGATCCGATGGAAGCAAGTGAAGGGTCATTATGTGCCAAGTTCATTCTTCCACGTAAAATTGATTATATAACATTCTATACGCGTTATGGCGATCTCTTTAGCTATGCGTGTACGATGATTGCGCTTTTATGTTTAGTATGGAGTTTATGTAAAAGTCTTTCCATCAAACGTTTTCTCCTTCAACAAAAAGAAGCCTATAATTCAAACGTACAGTCCAACATCGAAACACCTTCAATTCAAAATTAATCATATCAACCCTCAAACCTATAAGGAATTATAATGACTACACACATCAAAATTAAAATGCACGAAGCTGCTCAAGATCTTTTTCCTGCCAAAGCGCATCACGATGATGCCGCCTACGATATTCGTTCGCGAGAAGAGATGTCGCTTCCCTGTGGCGTGCCTACGCTGGTGCCAACGGGCATTTTTATGGAGTTGCCCATAGGGATGGAGGCACAGATTCGCCCGCGTTCAGGACTCGCAGCAAAATTCGCCCTCACCTGCTTGAATACGCCCGGGACCATTGATGCGGGTTTCCGTGGCGAAGTGCACGTCATTATGATGAACTTCGGTAAAGAACCATTCCCTATTCATCGTGGCGATCGTATTGCCCAAATGGTCATTTCAAAACTCCCCGATGTCGAACTTATCCCTGCTACAGAGTTATCTGATACCCTTCGCGGTGAAGGTGGATTTGGTTCTACGGGCAAAAAATAAAAATAGGATTCAACTATGGCAAAATATATTGGATTGAGTTTCAGACGGGGGCCTTTTGGATGGGAAGAAGAAGAAATTTCGCTCATTGAATCGTTTCGTTTTGGACTATGGGATATTCCAGCATGGATGATTCTCGACCACGTACTTGTGCCGGGATATGGCGCGAACTGCGTGGTTTCGGATATTTATTCCCATGCGGTGCTTAACAATGTGGCAATAGATGGCACAGAGAAGATGCGTCAGGATTTGATGATCGACTTTGAAAACACACTCAAGACTCTTGATCACTACGGACTCAAAACCATCACGCTGGATTTTGGATTAACCGATGTGCCAGAAAATGAGGATAACGATATTTTAGAATTACGTTTTAATCTTTTGCGGATGATGTGGCGGATTTGTTACAAATATCAAATCAAACTCCTCATGCCAGTCAAACTCCCCCTTGAAACCCCAGAACAAGATCAGTGGATCAACTATGTCTTACAACGCGCCATGTGTGCGGATCTTGGACTCGTAGGCGATATTCAAGTCCATCGCATCAAGAAAATTCCCAATATTAACGATATTTTAGGTGCTAATGTTTACGACTATAAATTAATTCGTTTATGTTGGAATGCAGAAGACGGTAATGTTATTGCGCCAGCGTGGTTTGCACCCTGGGATGAATGGGTCAAGTACAATCCGTTGAATATTCCCATTGCGTTTGAACCGACACATCACCACAACATGGGATTTATCCAACATGCCCGTAATGTGGCAGAACTCTCAGGTATGATTCTCCCTCAAGAACCTCACAAAACGATTTCGATTAATTAGTTTTTGGATTAAAATTAACTACAATAACGTTGCAGTTCATGACGCGTGATTCGGATTTGATTCATTTCCGAAAGACAATCTAAAACGTTGTCGTGCTGACGCAAAATATCCGACGCCATCCGCTCCGCACAAACATGCAAGTTCATGATGCACTTTGAGATTTCAAAGTTGCCATACACGCGCCAACGTGTGTTTTGTACGTCAAGTGGCAAAGACTGCATGATGTATCCCTCTACATCTTTAGATGGATACCCAAGGAAGAGTCCAACCTCATGCGGAATGTGATGTTCGCCAAACTGTTTTTTCAGGTGTGAAATCGCATCTAAGACACTCTTTGTCTCGGGATAGCGATAGTAGCTCAACCATTTTTGCGCCCCTTTTCGCGCCAAGTGATGCGACAAGGATTGTGCGTTATAAAAGAGAATTAAGGAACTTTGGTGATCATTACGCAAAATTTGGTAGTCGAGATTGAGGAGTTTGAGGACTTCGTGTTGTTGCAAACACAAATCACTTTCGGGAATTTCCCGATGATATAGACAGTGATTTACACGCAATAACTCAGCAGGTTTCACCCCTGCACGCACTGCCGCAGTTTTCATAATAAAGAATGAGAGCATCTCTTTTTTGTGTTTTTCAAAATGTGCATGATCAGTCATCATACGTGAACCTTTCGTTAGGGTTTTATTTAACTTTAGCTATAATATAGTTGCGAAAAAAGAAAAGTCAAGGGATTTAATTAGGTTAACCTAACTAATTTAAAGTTTTTTTTATTTTTTCTTCTTTTTCAGCAACTTAACACGATTTTTGACCTCTCATGAATTGTAAATTTTAATTTTAATGCTATATTATTAAAATCAAGACGATATAGAGAGGACTCAATGAAATACTTAGGATTAATTGTTGTTATTTTTCACATTACATTTAGCGCGTGGTCAAACACGGATTCTTCGTTTGAGACGGCTCTGTTTGAACAGCAAAACCTATTAGCGCGGAGTCCAACGGATGTACAGACACATATTCGCTATGTCCGTTTTTTGATTAAGAACGGACACACCCTTCTCGCGTTTAATGCTAGCGAATATGCACGCTCTGCATTAGGGGATGCCCAATGGGGATATGGCGCACGCGTTCCGCTCAAAAACATGATTTCGGGCGACTGGGCAAAAGACAAAACCGAAGTCGATATTTTGAACAAAATGGATGAAGTTGCTTTGCATGACTCAGGATATGCGGCGTATCGTGATTTTTTGAAACTCCATGAGCGCGAACTCAATCAAATCACCGAACAATCCAAACAACGGATTATAAGTGAGATTGAGAAACTCATGAAATATAAGTCCATCCGCACCGCGTTTGAACCCATTGCATTTTTTGCCCCTTACTACCTTAAGCGCGCAGATCAACCGCATATCGCCCTCCCCCTTTATCTCAAACTCTATTTTAATGATGTGCATCACTATGATGGAGAGTTTGCTGAATCACGCATCAAAGAGATTGAACGCGACGTTGCCCTTGAAATTATACATAACAATATTGGCAAGGATAAAACCCCTTTAATTAAACAATATCGTTTATCTCATCCGCTTTATGTTGAAACTATTTTAGCGCACATTGCGCGTAATTTTTCCGATACCGATTCTAGTGCAGTATTAGAAGCGTTAAAATCGCCCGACTTCATGGTTCGCACACGTGCCTTAAAAATTGTCGTGGATCACAAAGATGATTTTGCTGATGCGGTGCCACGATTTCGCCAAATGGTTGAGAGTGAAAATTACATTCAACAAGCGCAAGGGTGCGTGCTTGCAACGCTTTTTTTTAACAAAGAAGAATATATTCCGCTTTTGAAATCAAAGCTCAACAGTGATATTTTCCTCGTTAAAGCAACAGCCCTTACGGCAATTCGTTCGCTCCCCACCGACCAACAAAACCTCATTTTCACC
>CAZIVM010000026.1:0-20369 GCA_964542845.1 uncultured Victivallales bacterium | reverse complement strand
TTCTAAAAACGTGATAAATTATAGAGTAATAACTATTAAAAAAGATTTGAAAAAAACGGAAAAGAATCAAATATTGACCACTTAAACCTAATTCAAATCCTGCACGAATGACCCCATAAGGAGATCACAAAATGTCTGACTCACAGCCCAAAATTTCGACGCTTGCTTTGCACGCAGGTCAGCACCCTGACAGCGAAACCAAAGCCCGCGCCCTCCCCATCTATCAAACCACCAGTTTCGTGTTTGAAAACACCGATGAAGCTGCAGCCGTCTTTGGTCTAGCCAAGATGGGAAACATATATACGCGCTTGAACAACCCAACCAACGATGCACTTGAACAACGTTTAACGGCAATCGAAGGCGGAATTGGCGCATTAGCAACGAGTTCTGGAATGTCGGCCATCTTTTTAGCAGTGACCAACATTCTCCAAGCTGGAGATCACATGATTACGTCAGCCGCACTTTACGGCGGAACAGATACCCTCTTTCGTTTTACGTTAAAACGTTTTGGGATTGAAGTGACTTTCGTTAAAGACTTCACCCCCGAAAATATCGCTAAAGAGATTCGCGATAATACCAAACTTATTTATTTTGAAACCATTGCAAATCCCAGTGGCGACATTCCAGATATTGAAAGTGTAACAACACTTGCCCATGCAAATCATATCCCTGTGATGGTTGATAACACTTTTGCACCAGGAATTTCACAACTCTTCCAATGGGGCGTGGACATCATTGTTTACTCCTGTACCAAGTGGTTGGGCGGTCATGGCACATCAATTGGCGGTGCGATTGTAGATAGTGGAAAGTTCGACTGGACGTCAGGGCGTTTCCCCGAATTCACAACGCCTGATGAAAGTTATCATGGTTTGATTCTCGCAGATTTAGGCGCACCCGCATTCATCTTGAAAGCACGCGTACAAGGTCTCCGCAATATTGGACCCTGTTTGAGCCCCTACAATGCGTTTATGATTGTTCAAGGAATCGAAACCCTTCCTCTTCGTATGAAAGCGCATTGCAGTAACGCATTAAAGGTTGCCGAATTCTTACAATCACATCCGAAAGTTGAAAAAGTTATCTTTACAGGTTTACCTTCACACGCCTCACATGCGAACGCCACAAAGTACTTAACCCAAGGCTGTTTTGGATCGGTATTAGGTGTTGAGATTAAAGGAGGCGAACTAGAAGCTCGCAAGTTTATTGATCACACAAAACTCGCCAGCCATTTAGCGAATGTGGGCGATGCGAAAACGTTGATCATTCATCCGAGTTCAACCACCCATCAACAATTGACGGAAGAAGCGAAACTTGCTTGTGGTGTTACGCCGGGATTTGTCCGCATTTCTGTAGGGATTGAGGATGTTGAAGATATTATTGCCGACTTCAAACAAGCCTTAGACGCCGAATAAAAAAAGACACCTCTCAAAAAGGGGTCTAATATAAGTAATCAACCCAACACTAGCCTCTGATGATCAAAGCAGAGTCTAGTGTTTTTTATTGAGAAGATGCAATAAATCGCCATACCCCTCTTTTTGCATCTCATCTTTGGGAATGAAACGCAAGGCAGCGCTGTTAATACAATAACGTAACCCTCCTAATGCTTGAGGTCCATCTTCAAAAACGTGCCCTAAATGTGCATCACTATTGGCACTGCGTACTTCTGTACGAAGATGCCCTAATGAGGTATCAGGCAGGGTTTCAATCTTATAATTTTGAATGGGTTTTGAAAAACTAGGCCATCCACAACCGCTTTCAAATTTATCGGTTGAAACAAATAAAGGTTCTCTTGTTGTAATATCCACATAAATCCCTTCTCTAAACTCATCATAATACGCATTTTGAAAAGGGTGCTCTGTCCCATTTTGTTGGGTCACTTTATATTGAATATCGGTTAATTTTTGTTTTAATTCATCATCGGAGGGTTTGGCATATTTCTTAGGGACTTTACGATTATGCTCCTCTATTTCATCGTAAATCTCGAGGCTAATATGACAGTAACCTTGTGGATTTTTATCAAGATAATCTTGATGATAACTTTCCGCAGGGAAAAAGTTTTTGAGCGGAGTAACTTCTACAACAACAGGATCGTCATGTTCTGACTGAAGTTTTTTTAAGCAACTATCAATCATTGGCTTATCGCTTTCGCGTGTATAATAAATACCCGTACGATATTGTGTACCAAAATCTCCTCCCTGACGATTCATTGACGTCGGATCAATGGTTAAAAAATAAAGCGACAAAATTTCTTCTAACAAAATTTCAGATGCTTTGTAATAAACATGAACCGTTTCTGCAAAACCGGTCTGCCCAGTTTTAACTTGCTCATAAGTGGGTAAATCACTCTTCCCATTGGCATACCCGACTTCTGTAGCAACAACGCCATGAAGTTGTTTAATAAAATGTTCGGTGCCCCAAAAGCAACCGCCAGCTAAATAAATTTCTGATACGTTTTCAATATTCATAATTGAGGAGTCCTTATAATGAATGGGGGTTTGACTAAAAAACACAAGATGCTCAGGCATCATTGCGAGCGTCGCAATGAGAAACACTGCCGATAAAATTGTAAACCGCATCATAATGCCCCCTTTTGTAGCGATGTGCGTATAGGTTTATCGTCGAAGCGAAAAGCTCTCCTCAAATGAATGAGGAGAGCTTGTGAATGTTAATCGTGTTTTTTGACGCTGAAAGTGAGTTGACCTTTCTTGAAATCGATTTTGACGGTTTGACCATCGTCGATTGCCCCCGAAAGGATCTCTTTGGAAAGGGGAGATTCCACTTCGCGAACAATGGCGCGTTTAATCGGACGTGCCCCAAATTGAGGATCAAATCCTTTATCTGCAATATGTTCGATCGCAGCTTGAGTAAAATCAAGCGTGATTTCACGATCTTCAAGACGCTTTTGGAGTCGCTCCAACTGAATCTCAACAATCTTTGCAACGACGCTATTGGAGAGTTTACCAAAGGTGAGAATCTCATCAATACGATTCAAAAATTCGGGTCTGAAATAATTGCGTAACTCGCTAATCACTTCATTTTGAATTTTATCAGGCGCATCGCCACGTTCAATCGCATCGGCAAACTTATCACTTCCAATATTAGAGGTTAAAATGATAATGGTATTTCTAAAGTTCACAACGCGACCTTTGCTATCAGTAAGACGCCCATCATCAAGGAGTTGCAAGAAAACATTGAAGACGTCTGGATGCGCTTTTTCAATTTCATCAAGCAAGAGAACCGTATAGGGACGACGACGGACAGCCTCTGTGAGTTGACCGCCTTCATCATGCCCGACATATCCTGGAGGTGCGCCAATCAAACGTGCCACACTATGTTTCTCCATATATTCGGACATATCAATACGAATCATTGCCCGTTCATCATCAAATAGATTCTCTGCTAAAGCGCGCGCAAGCTCAGTTTTACCCACGCCTGTAGGACCCACAAATAAGAACGATGCAATGGGTCTGTTCGGATCATGGAGTCCTGCGCGAGCACGAAGAACCGCTTCTGAGACGGCACTAACAGCATCATCTTGACCGACAACACGAAGTTTAAGTTGTTCGGAAAGTTGAAGGAGTTTTTCTTTCTCGCCACGAATCAATTTTTTGACAGGAATATGCGTCCAACGGCTCACAATGGCAGCAATGTCGGTTTCGTCAACTTCCTCTTTGAGAAGACGTTGCGACATCGAATCATTGAGTTTCGTCTCAGCTTCGAAGATTTGACGCTCAATTTCGGGAATGCGACCATGTCGATATTCCGCCGCTTTGCCTAAATCGTACGCCCGTTCTGCGCGTTCAAGCTCTTGTTTAGCTAACTCAAGCGCTTCACGTAAATGACTCATCTCCACAATCGAATTCTTTTCATTCTCCCACGCTTGACGTAATGAGCGACTTTCCTCTTTGAGTTGTGAAAGTTCAGCTTCAATTTCAGCCAATTTTGCCGAAGAATCTTTTCCATTTTCGTTGCGAAGACCTGTCATTTCAATCTCTAACTGCATAATCCGACGATTAACGGTGTCGATTTCAACAGGACAACTATCAATCTCTGTACGCAAACACGCAGCAGCTTCATCAACAAGGTCAATCGCCTTATCGGGAAGAAAACGATCCGCAATATAACGATCTGAAAGCACCGCAGCAGAGACCAATGCGCTATCTTGAATACGAACACCATGATGAATTTCATAACGTTCACGCAAACCGCGCAAAATAGAAATGGTATCTTCAACGGTAGGTTGTGCCACGCGGACGGCTTGGAAACGACGTTCAAGTGCGGGATCTTTTTCGATGTATTTACGATATTCATCGAGCGTTGTTGCGCCAATACAATGGAGTTCGCCACGCGCTAACATCGGTTTCAAAAGATTCCCTGCATCCATCGCGCCATCGCCTGCCCCTGCCCCAACAACGGTGTGAAGTTCATCGATAAAGAGGATAATTTCCCCTTCCGCTTCCGAAACCTCTTTTAACACCGCTTTGAGGCGTTCTTCAAATTCTCCCCGAAACTTTGCCCCAGCAATCAATGCGCCCATATCTAAGGATAATAGACGTTTGTTTTTGAGCCCTTCGGGCACATCGCCCCGCACAATCCGATTGGCTAAACCTTCAGCAATGGCGGTTTTACCGACGCCAGGCTCGCCAATTAAGACGGGATTGTTTTTGGTACGACGTGAAAGAATTTGAATCACGCGACGAATCTCTTCATCGCGACCAATCACAGGATCAAGTTTATCCTGCGCGGCAAGTGCCGTTAAATCTTTGGCATACTTTTCAAGCGACTGGTATTGCGATTCAGGATTATCGCTCGTCACACGTTGATTGCCACGAACCGCTTTGAGTCCTTGCATAATTTTATCTTGGGTGAGACCCGATTGTTCAAGAAGATGTCGCACGTCTTTATCGACTTTAATCATGGCCAACAAAAGATGTTCCACGCTGATGTAGTCATCCTTCATCTCTTTTGCCAATGATTCCGCGGTAAAAAGAACTTCCGAGAAGGTACGTGATTGATAAATATCACCACCACTCACTTTAGGGAGTTGATCTAAACGGTGTTCGATATCGCGGACAAGTTGACGTGCATTGCCGCCCGACGCTTCGACCAGCGCAGGGGTAATTCCATCTTCTTGCGTGAGTAACGATTTGAAAAGGTGCATGGGGGTAATCTCTTGTTGTCCGAGTTCAGAAACAAGACGTTGCGCCCCCATGAGCGCCTCTTTGGATTTTTGTGTAAATTTTTCTATATTCATAACATTGATTTCCTTTCTTAGACATTATTCGATAATATGTCATACCTTGCAATTTTGTAATAAGCAAAAGGTGTGCCAAGATTTTTTTACGCACAAAAAAAGAAAACAAGCCTAAAAAATGTGCCAAAATGGCACACTTTGGTGTCGCAGTGAGACAAAACTGTGTCACACTTTAAAACAAAAAAGCCACGGAAAACTCCGTGGCTGAAACGCATAACGTTGAATTTGAAATTAACCTTTTTCGAAGTAGCTTGCGCCAATCGGATCATCATGATCCATCTCAACACGAATAGGTTTAACATTCCAAATTTTGGTAGCATACTCATTAATCGTACGGTCGGAAGAGAACATTCCCATATTCGCAATATTAATAATCGCTTTTTGAGTCCATTCATTCTGACGGGTATAGAGTGAAGAAACTTCTTGTTGTTTATCATAGAAGCTTTGGAAATCTGCACAACACATATAGTGGTCGACACCCAAGTTATCAATGATAGGATTGAAGAGACCTGCATCATCATGCGCAAAGAAACCGCCACGGAGTAAATCCATGATACGACGGAGGTGATGACTCTTCTCAATATAATCATAAGAATTATAACCACGCGCACGAAGAGCTTCGACTTCATTGACCAACATACCGAAAATAAAGATATTGTCGGCACCCACACAATCATGAATTTCAACGTTAGCACCATCCATGGTACCAATCGTTAACGCACCATTAAGTGCAAATTTCATATTTCCAGTACCCGAAGCTTCTGTTCCTGCCAAAGAGATTTGTTCTGAAAGATCAGAAGCAGGCATGATTTTTTCAGCAAGCGATACACGATAGTTAGGGAGGAAGACCACTTTAAGTTTATCGCCAACTTGAGGATCGTTGTTAATCACTTCTGCAATTGAATTGATAAACTTAATAATCATTTTGGCAATATAGTATCCAGGAGCAGCTTTTGCACCAAACATAATAACGCGAGGCACAAACTCTTTGTTGGGATTTTCTTTAATATCTAAGTAGAGCGCAACTGCATGTAACGCGTTCAATAACTGACGTTTATACTCGTGAAGACGTTTGACTTGGAAATCAAAAATCGCATCTGTATTCAATGTGATCCCCATGGTATCTTTAACATATTTAGCCATCGCAATTTTATTGAGTTTTTTCGATTTCATGACCGCATCTTGAACATTCGTATCTGTCGCAAATTTTTCAAAATCTTTGAGTCGATCTAAATGTTTAACCCATTCTGGACCAATATTATCAGTAATGATGTTTGATAAAGAGGGGTTCGCTTTTTTCAACCAACGACGAGGCGTAATTCCATTCGTTACGTTGATAAAACGATCAGGATACATTTCTGAGAAATCACGGAAAAGACCATTCACAAGGAGTTCGGTATGCAACGCTGCAACCCCGTTCACTTTGTGAGAAGCCACGATTGAAAGATACGCCATGCGTACTTTTTTCTCAGGACCTTCCTCAATTAATGACATACGCTCAATGCGGGAATTGTCGCCAGGATAGAGGTTCGCAACCGTGCGGAGGAAGTGACTGTTGATTTCATAGATAATTTCAAGATGACGAGGTAATAAGTGGCCTAAAAGCCCAACTGACCAACGTTCAAGCGCTTCTTGCATCAAGGTGTGATTGGTGTAGCTAAACACTTTTTGTGTAATCCCCCAAGCATCATCCCAACAGACGTTTTCTTCGTCGATTAAAATGCGCATAAATTCAGGAATTGCCAAAGAGGGGTGAGTATCGTTCAACTGAATCGACACTTTCTCAGCAATATCAAGAATTTGACCGCCACGACGTTTGTAACGTTCAATAATATCTTGAACCGTTGCAGAAACCATAAAGTATTGTTGTTTTAAACGCAACTCTTTACCTTCATAATTGTTATCATTCGGATAAAGCACTTTGGTAATATTTTCGGTTAATAACTGATCGAGGTTTGCATTTAAGTAATCCCCAGTATTAAAACGATTTAAGTTGAAACCGCCCAACGATTTAGCCGACCACAAACGAAGCGTATTAACCACATTGGTTTCATAGCCTGGAATCGGGGTATCATAAGGCATTGCAAGCACGTCTTCAGTATCAATCCAATCTTTCGCTTGGTGGCGAGGATCGCTGCGACGGCTCTCTGTGCGACCATAGAAACGGACAACGCGTGCGCGTTCTGGACGGCAAATTTCCCATGGATTTCCATTACGGAGCCAGTTATCAGGCTCTTCAATTTGGTAACCATTTTCAATATTTTGCTTAAAGATACCAAAGTCGTAACGAATACCATAGCCTAATGCAGGGAGATCAAGCGTTGCCATAGAATCCAAGAAACAAGCCGCTAAACGACCTAAACCACCATTCCCTAAGCCCGCATCGACTTCGGTTTCACGAAGTTCTTCGATTTCGTAACCTAATTCTGCCATCGCTTCTTGCGCGGCGTGAAAAACGCCCAAGTTCACCATTGCATTGCCCATGGTACGGCCAATTAAGAACTCTAAAGAGATGTAGTTAATGCCACGTGGAGCGTCTTTATCGTAGGTTGCTTGAGTGGCAATCCAACGTTCGACCATAATATCGCGAATGGAGAGTGCCAAAGCAGTATACAAGTCGTTTTTCGACGCAGTATCAGGGCGTTTCGCCAAAGAACGGGTCAAATGACGCATAAAAAGAAGTTTAATTTGATCTTTACGAGAAAGGTTGCTTGCATCAACATCAACTGTTTTCAAGTTTGTTTTTTTGCGCACAGCCTTTTTAGGAGTTTGGGTTGTTTTTGTTGTTTCTGAGGAAGTCATTGTTGGCTCCATGTTATTTTTTTTAGAAAAGTGATTTCTTCCGACTTGTCTTTTTTTAAAACAGTATTATATTATACATCCAAATAGAGAAAAGTCAATCTCTAAAAAGGTTTACCACACAATTCAAGCGAAAAATAAATGCAAAATAAATAAACAGGAGTGAAATTATGCCCCTTATCGAAATTTCTCAACTTGAAAAAAATTTTGGCCATAAAAAAGCTGTCGATAAAATTTCGTTCAATGTCGATCGAGGCGAGATTCTCGCATTTATTGGCCCTAACGGCGCAGGAAAATCAACCACCATGCGCATGATTACAGGATTTATCCCGCCAACGGCAGGGAAAGTCACCGTGTGTGGGTTCGACATTCAAGCAGAACCTGTTGCCGCCAAATCTCATATTGGTTACCTCCCCGAAAGTTCTCCGCTCTATCCCAACCGCACGGTAACAGAATTTTTAACACTCATTGCAGGGATTCGTGGACTCAAAGGAAAAGCGAAAAAAGAGGCCGTTGAACGCGTCATTGAAAAGTGTAAACTCCAAACCGTTAAAAACCAAACCACCGACACCCTTTCCAAAGGATACCGTCATCGCACCTGCTTAGCACAAGCGTTACTTCACGACCCCGATATTTTGATTCTAGACGAACCCACAGATGGTCTCGATCCTAATCAAAAACGTGAAATTAGAAACCTCATTTGTGAAATGGGCAAAGAAAAAGCAATCATTGTATCCACCCATATCTTAGAAGAAGTAGAAGCGATCTCAACACGCGTGGTACTTATTGACCGTGGGATCGTGGTTTTTGATGGCACGAAAGAAACACTTTGTGCGAAGTTCCCTGAATTTGAAGGACCGCGTCGACTCGAAAATATTTTCCACATTTTAACTAGCGCAGAGGTGAAAGCATGAATTGTCGCAGAATATCTTCATTGACATTTTCGGAGTTGAAAGCACAGTTTGTATCTCCAGTCATCTACATTTTCTTAATCGCATTCTGGATTCTTCACGGATTCTTTACGATGCGCGCCTCTAATTTCTTTGATTCAAACACCGCCTCCATTGAAGGGGCAATGTTTTGGCATCCATGGCTCTGGTTGATCCTTGTCCCTGCTGTGGGGATGCACCTTTGGGCGGACGAAAAACGCGATGGCACGATTGAACTTTTATTCACGCTCCCCATGACCGTCACGGAAGCGGTCATTGCCAAATTTAAATCGGCATATACCATTCTTCTCCTTGCGCTTTTAGGGACAGCCCCATTGATAATCACCATTTATTATTTGGGATCTCCAGACTGTGGTCCTATCGTTTCGGGTTATATAGGATCTGCACTTCTTGCAGGGGCTTCGCTAAGCATCACCTGTTTAATGTCGAGTTTAACCCGCTCACATGTGGTCGGTTTTATTTTATCATTGGTTGCGTTATTCCTTCTCACGCTTTCGGGATGGGATATGGTACTCAAAATTATGTGCGATGCCAATTTCCCTAACTGGATTTTAGATACCTCCGCTGCAATTTCGACCATGACTCACTTTTCCAATTTTCAAAAAGGTTTAATCGAACTCAAAGATGTAGTCTATTTCATCTCCGTTGCATCGCTCTTTATCTTCTTTACCATTAACGTATTAGATACTCGTTGGCGATGGAAACAGCGTCTACCGATGGCAATGATCGGTTTAATTTTATGCGTGGCAGTGAATATCATTGTCGGCTTTTTCCCAATGAAAATGGATTTAACCGAAAACAAAATCTATACATTATCGCCCGCGGCGCAAAATATCTTGAAAAAAATCTCTCCCGAACGCCCTGTGAGCCTTACGCTCTATTTCTCTGAAACTCATCCCGACTTATCTCCAGCTTTCCGCGTTTTTGCGAATCGAATCTGGACGTTTATGCAAGAAATCGCCGAAACCAATCCCAATATCAAAATCGAAAAAGTGAACCCCATTCCCGATACTGAATCAGAAGATATTGCCCGCGCTTCAGGGATTCAAGGGACACAAACATTGTCGGGCGAATTTGTCTATTTAGGCGTCGGTATCAAGTGTATTGATCAAACCATGGCTCTCCCCACGTTAATGCCAGAACTCGAATCACAATTTGAATATGCTATGGTTTCGGCTATCACACAAATTTCGCGTGAAAGCAAACCCGAAATTGCCTTATTGAGCTCATTCCCCCTCATTCAACAGCCACAACGTAACGCACGCGGTCAGATGGAAGACGCCTCATGGATCGCATTCAAAGAACTTGAAAAGAACTATAAAATCAACTATGCCTATAACGGACTCGATATTCAAAAACTCACAATTGAGAAAACACCTACATTAATTGTTGTCCATCCACAGAATTTAGATATGAATGCACAATACGCCATCGATCAATATTTACTTCGTGGCGGAAACTTAATGATTGGTGTCGATCCAGCCCCCATTGCATTGGTCCCTGAAAAAGAAGGCGATGTTCCAAATCCTTCATCGTTTGAACCGTTCCTCAAAAATCATGGAATTTTTCTCACATCTTCGCCTATCGCTGATGCAAAATTTAGCCCCATTCATCCACAAGTGGGCGGGACGATGATTTCCAATATTTCATTACGCGATGAGGCCATTTCGCGCGAACTTAATGCCTCAAAAAACATTCGCGAATTGATGTTTTTCACCCCTGGGGGCGTCCGTGCAACACCTGCAATCGATAGCGCATACACGATTCAGTCACTCATCACAACATCGGATACCGCCTTTGAATATCGCAAATCGTATATTCTGCAAAACCGCCCCATGAACTTAACCTCTATTGATAAACGTTATACCTCAAAGTTTAACCTTTCTATTCTACTCAACGGGAACTTTAACACGGCGTTTGCGGACTCCGCACAAGCACAGAATGGATTATTAAAATCAAGTACGCCTGCCAAAATGGTGATTTTTAGCGATATTGACTTCTTATGTAATCAAGCCATCGTTCAAGTTCAACAGACACCGTTCGGCAACATGATTTCGCCCATTAATGATAATTTATTCTTCTTCCAAAATATGATCGACTTAATGTGCGGTGACCAAGATCTCATTTCGATACGCGTTAAAGAACTCACACAACGACCTTTAACCGTGATTGATGAAATGCGCCGTGTTGCAGCGGAGAAAAGTCAAGCGCAAATTGCACAATACGAAGAAAAATTGAACAAGGTGCGTCAAGAAATCTCAGCATTGCAATCCCCACAAACAGGTAAAGTGATTTTAACCGCCGAAACTCAGGCTAAACTTAAAACACTTGAAACAGAGCGTAAAGAAATCAATAGCGAACTCAAAAAACAACGTCGTGCCGTTCGCGCAGATATTGATAGCTTGCAAAATCGCATTGAGTTGATTAACATCCTTTTACTGCCTTTGCTCATCGGATTCTTTGCAACTATATTCCTAATTTATCGTTCTAGAAAGTGTGGTGCATTATGATTTCTAAATCTAATTTTATATTCGTGGGAGTCACAGCAATCATTGTAGGTGTTGCGGGATTCTTGGTTTATCGACAGCAAAAAACAGAAAATGCACGCGCACATTACGCTGTAGGTTCTGCATTGTGCGAAAAAGTCGAACTCGACCAACTTCAAAAAATTACAATCGAAAGTAATAAATCAATCACAACCCTATTGAAAAAAAATGATCAATGGGGCGTTCTTGAAAGAGAGGGTTATCCCGCAGATGAAAAACGTTTGCGTGGGGTCATTTACCGAATGCAAGAGGCGAAAGTTGCCGAATATGTGCAATGTCCTGAACAGGCCTTAAGCACCTTAAACTTAAATCATCCTATCCCCCCCTTACCCGATACAAGTTCGCCATTATATATTCCACATTTTTCAGAAATGCCCACAAAAATAAATTTTGAAACTTTATCAGGTGTCGCCACCTTTATGATTTGTGGTAAAATGAAACTTTCAAACCATACGGCCGCTTATGAAGGACAAGTTCTCGGACGCTACTATCTTAGAAACAGTGATCAACCCTCATCGCAAAACATCTATAATGTTCCTTTTTGTAGCGAAACGCTTGAAGAAGTAAATGCTTATCCTCAACTTTGGATTGATAAATCTTTCCCGACCATTGAAAATGTGTTGACAATCGAAACGGTTGAAAATTCAAAAAACAATGTTAAATTTTCCCGCGAAAACACCGACTCCGTTTTCACCGTGGAAAATTATCCGAATGCGGATTCACTTTACTTAACAGAAAAAGTAAATTATCTTAGCGTAATCAAAATAGAAGATGTACGTTCGATTGCATACTATGATCAAGTAGTCCCAAAAACCGAACTAAAAATAACCACCGCAGACCAACGCGTATATCACTTTAAAATATATGAATTAGACGGTCGATTTGGATGGTGTGCGCTCTCTATTGTCTCCAACGACCCCATTCAAGATGCCGCTTTTGAAAAACATAAACACTGGGTTTATCGAATTCAAATGGATACGTTTAATATGTTTTTAGAGACAAAAAATTGGTATAAAAATTAATAGTTTCACACATCGATTTCATCATCATTGCATCTATTTAAGCCGTTAAATTATGTCGAATAGCTCAAAATGAAACGTTACTTATTTTAGTGATATTTTATAAAAAATTGTCAAATTTATTAATTTTTAACGTTTTTTTTGTGAAAAAGTTTAAAATCTAAATGTTTTGGGCTTGAATATTTTGCAAAACACAAGTATAATTAAGTATAAAGATATGACATCGCAAATAAACTTAATCATAAACACACACCACTAGGAGTCAAACATGCGTCGCTCAAAAGCCATTTTGTTTGCCACAGCTCTGTTTGCTGGTGCCTACGCGACCCAAGCCGAAGAATCGACGACTGAAACCGTCAAATTCTCAGAAGAGCTCAACAAGCTCGATCTTTTCGACTGGTCAGAGGAAGCACTTAACAAAGAGATTGCCAAAAATCCATCCGATGTAGAATTGCTTAAAATCCAACTCGCATCTACCTATTATAAATCACGCAAAAATGCGCAAGGGGATCAAATTATCAATAGCATCCCCACGTCAAGCACCTATTATCCTGTTGCTCAACGCACCTTAGGAATGGAAGCTTTGAATAACGGGCGTACAGATGAAGCGGTTAAATATCTCGAAAACTATCGTAGCTATGTGCTCAAAAAATATGGTTCATCGATTCCTTCTATTGAGGAAATCGACCAAATTGAAAAAGATTTTGCACCGTTAGTCTATATATATAGAGACATCAATCCTAATCGCGCAAAATTAACAGACGTCATGAAAGATGTCGCTAAATTCCGCGCGAAATTCCGCAAAAACCAAATCGACAACACCCCTCCTAATCAAGATCCACCCGATGGTCCCGATCCAGAAAATACCGTTTTGTTGATGTATCAACTTATCCTTGATATCTGCGAAAAAGAAAAAATGGAAGGCAAATCAATCCCAACAGGTGAAATCCAACGCATCCTCAAAGATGGTAAAGATGATGGTTTGGAAAATATGATTTGGCGCTGTAATACTTATATCCGCGACCTTTGCGCTGTTCAAATTGCACGCTGTTACATCCTCATGGACGATCCAAACAAAGCGTTGAATACCCTCGAACAGTATAAAGGAAACTTCGATGAATGGGATATTCCCGACGTTGAAACAGGCGAACTCCCAGTGCCACCAGAAGAATCACCTAAAGCAGGTTATTTCTACTACAAAGGATTAGCCAACTATTTCTTAGGGAAAAAAGAACTCGAAAAGAAAGATATTGATAAAGCTAAAACCTACTTAGGCGCAGCACTTAATAACTTATTAACTTGCTTAAGAAATTATAAAGGTTATCAATACCAAGAAAATGCATTAAACCTCTTTGATGATATCAACGAAAAAATTCTTCCGCCTGTCATCAACAAAGTTGCATTCGATCCCATGCACCCCATCCTTAAACCTTATCGTATCACAGATGCTTATAGCAGTAATGCACGCCGTCTTTATCGCGAAAAGAAATATGACGAAGTGATTCCACTTCTTTTAAAAGGTTATGCGGGCAAACCTTATTGCGAAAGCGCACCCGATGCGTTAAGAACCTTAGCCGATTGTTATCTTAAAACCAACGATATCTTATTTGCGCAAGTTTGTGCAGATTTGATGGCGGATCGTTTCCCCAAAAGTGAAATGACTGGTGATGTATTACGCGCTGTTGGTTTTGCAGCATTAAAAATTGCAAATGAAACGCCTGTAACGGATAAAAATCGCCAAAATTTAATTGACAATTCAACACGTTTATTAAATCGCTTCTTAGCCCTCTTCCCCACAGATGGGTCTGCGCCAGACATTGCTTCAACTTTAGCACAAGCTGTATTTAATCGTGCCGTACTTTACAACCGTGAAGCGCGCGAAGAGACCAATCGTGTTAAAAAAGTAGGCTTGCTTGACAAATCCAAACAAAGCTTCATCGAAGCCGCTAAACTTTATGAAAACGTGATTGAAAACTTTGCACAAAAACCCGACTTCGTTGTCCGTGCTTACCTCTTTATGGGGAACGCATACAGTCAAGCGGGCGAATATGCAAAATCAAATGAAGCCCTCACCAAATTCTGCGATAAAGAGAAAGATAAAGTTGATAATCTCGCATCCGCTAAAATGTTAATTGCAGACAACTATTTCCGCTTAGCCGATGAGTCAGAAAAACAAATCAAAGAACTCAAAACCAAAGCGGCCACTCTCGGCGAAGAGGATGCTGCCAAAATTGCAGAAGAGATTAAAGAACTCGAAAAAGTCGCTCATGATGGTTACTTAAAATCTGCGGTGGCTTATGAAGACTTTGTGAATAATTTCTATCCAACGGTCTTAAAATCTTCGACAGATGCCAAAAGCTTAAAACTTTTAGCTCAAGCTAAAGAGTATATGGCTTGGCGTTATGACTGTGTCAATGAACGCACAAAAGCAATCCTTGCGTTCCAAGAATTCTTGAAATTCATTGAAACACCTACGCTCAAGGCAAATAAACAACTCCATGAAGATGCCGTTAAACGTATTCCGCCTATTCTCTCACGTATCTCTATTCTTTATACAGAAATGGCCGACAACAATAATGCGGCAAAATACTTGAAAGAATTAAACGAAAAATACCCACAATCTGAAGAAGCTAAAAGCGCCCTTGCTATCTTAGGTAAAAGTATGTACACCATCAAAAATTACCAAGAATCTTGCAAAGCATTTAATGAAATGTTTGAAAAGAAACAAGGAAAAGTGCCAGACTTCTATTGGATTTCAAACAACTTAATTAAATATGAAGACGATCCTAAACCTGTCACCAAAGAGATGGCAGAAATTGCAGTCAAAGCAGGGGAAGCATTAATTCATAGTTTAGAAAACAGACCCAAGTTGTCCGATTGGTTTGCACGTGCCGAAGCCCGTCGCTTACAAAACAATCCCAAAGAGTTGGCTGAAAAACTCTATATCACCAAAGAGAGAACTTGGTTAGGATTAGGCAAAGCTTACTTACTTGCTGGAAATGCAAAAAAAGCACTTGAACAATTCACAAACTTAGTTGAGCCCCCCATTAACAAAACACGCAAAGGGGCAAAATACGTTTCTCCATTCCTCTATGATGCTTACCTTTTCCGCGCCGAAGCTCTTCACGCCAATAATCAAGAAGTTGAAGCCCATAAGGACTTGAACCAATTGATTACAATCGCAGGAAGTGTCAAACGCTATGATATGCAACGTAAAGCGATTTGCAAAATGGCAGATCTCTATCTTGCAAGCAAGCGTTACAAAGAGTGCGAAACCAACTTAGCCCCTTATGTTATGCACGGAAATCTCACAGAACGTCCTGAGATCGTTTATCCAGACGATGCATCTGAAGCAGAACGTAAATTCATCACCGAAGAAGCTGAAATGCAATATCAAACCGAAATGCAATATGTTGAATACATGTGCTGGAAATATGCATACGCTGTCTCAAAACTCGGTGACGAAGAGAAAAAAGAAGCAATTCGTAAGCGTTATCGCGAATTTTTCAAACAAGGTCGTTTTGCAAAAGAGATGAACGCTCTTCCTGCAAAAGAAGCCGATAGCAAACCCTAATCAACTTCAACCAATCAAATAATATAGGAGTCAAAAGTATGAAAACAATGTTCAAACTACTCGCAGTGTCTCTCGTTGCGTTAGTTCCATTCTTTGCAAGTGCGCAAGGAAATGAAACGCAAGATATGAACACCCCAACCATTCTTCGTAAGAGTGGATCACAAGTCCAAACCATCAAATGTCACGAAATTGAGGGATTCAATCCTAATGGGGGACTTAAGTACAAACGTAATGCCAGTGACAGAGCAGTCCAAATCATCCCCAAAGCTGAATTGGTCTACATCTTTAACCCCCGCAAAAACTGCAAAGACTTAGTCGCTGCAGACAACGCGCTTAACGCAGGTAAATTTGCCGATGCCCTTAAAGCGCTCGACAAAGCTAAACCTCAATATGCAAATATGGGATGGGATGCGAATATTGCTTATCTCCGCGGACTTTGCCTCTACAACCTTAATCGTAAAGATGAAGCAGTTACAGCTTGGACAGAAGTGATGCGTATTAAAACAACGGGTATTGCTTCATGGAAAAACGATGATGTTGATTTAGCACTCGGAATGTTAGCCATTGCCGGTGGCGAAACCAAAAACGAAAAAGCGGTCACTCAAGTTGCAGAATTTGTTAAAAACCGTCAATCCACAGCGTTTCAAGGCGTGTTAATCGCTCAAGGCGACATTGCTCGCGCTAAAGGAGATCGTCGCTCTGCAGTATTTCAATATATGAAAGCAGCCCTTCTTTATAAAAACCCAACTTTAACTCCTCGCGCACTTTGCATGGCAAACAATACCATGAAAGAACTCGGTGATGCTCGCGGCGCAAAGTTCGGCAACATCTTAAAAGAAGAGTATCCCAATAGCGAATGGATTTCACGTTTAAAATAAACGAATTCACTTGACTTTTTAACAAATAGGGATTATTTTATATAACGTAAATAAATATATCTCGCAATTTTATAAACAAAACCAAAAACAAACCCCCAGGAGTTACTATGAAAAAGTACTTAACGCCCGCTCTTTTCCTCTTATGCCTTATGGCTGTATTCATCGCCTTACCTGCTGTCGCTCAAGACGCACCCACAGATGGTGAACAAGCCGCTCAGGTCGAACAAACCGTTTGGGATATCATCTATGGTGGTAGCTTAATCAACTTATTGATTTGGACTCTTCTTTTCGGTACTTCTATCGGTGCTATTGCTTTTATTATCGACAGTATCCTTACCATTCGTGCAGACAAAATTATGCCACGTATTCTTTCAGAATCTGTTCACAACTCAATTCAAGAAGGCGACTTAATTGGTGCAATCGAAGCTTGTGAAAACAATCCATCACCTTTGGCAAACATCCTTTTAGCTGGTTTAAATAACGTTCGTAGCGGTCACGCATACAGCGTGGTTGTTGACTCCGTTTCAACAGCAGCTGAAATCGAAACTGAAAAATTAATGCAACGTGTTAACTATCTTAACTTGTGTGGTGCGCTTGCGCCTATGTTAGGTCTTATGGGTACAGTTGTGGGTATGGTTCTCGCGTTCAAAACATTGGGTACAACTACAGGTGGAAACAAAGCTCAAGCTCTTGCGACTAACATCTCTGTTGCGTTGTTTACAACACTCTATGGTTTGCTTGTTTCTGTTCCAGCAATTCTCGGTTTTACACTCGCACGTAACCACGCTAACAAATTAATTCTCTCTATGGAAATGTTGACCTACGACCTCATTAAAGATCTCGAGTCAGCTCAAGTTGTCGAAGAATAATCATCCCCTCACCCAAGGAGCCTAACCATGGCCTTAAAGAAAAAACAACGTGAACAAAAGGATGCGGAAGTACCTCTTTCGTCGATGATTGACATCATCTTCCTTTTGATCATCTTCTTCGTGGTGACCGCATCTCTCGATAAAGAAGTTCAAGATGAACAAGTTAAACTTGCCAATTCTCCCCACGGTAAACCCGTAGAGAAAATTGAAAAATCAGCCTTTACAATTAACGTCCGCGGGAACGGGGATGTTAATGTAGATGGATCTGTTTACAAAAGTACTAACTTTAAAACTGCTGTTGATCAACGTTTAAAAGGGCATGTGAGAAAAGTTGGGACAACTTTCCCGATCATTCTCCGTTGCGATGAAAACGTTAAACACGGTTACATCATGAAAGTTCAAGAAGTGATCACTGATAATCGTCTCGCAACCGTCCGCTTCAATGCTGAACTCAAAGGGAACTAATCATGGCTAAAAAAAATCAAGAAGAAGCAGCTGTGCCACTTTCAGCGATGATTGACGTGGTGTTCTTGTTGCTCATTTACTTCATCATCACTCAAAAACCAATTATCGAAGACGTGTTCTTGACAGCTGATTTACCTGCCCCTAACCCAGCGCCACCTTCTGAACCTCCTCCACCTCCATTTAAAATAGATGTGATCGAAGGTCAAGGAGCGACTGCGGTTGATCAATATCGTATTGATGGACGTACAATGTCACTTAAAGAGATTGAAGCACGTTTGCAAGCTACACCTCGTGAAACAACTGTCATTATCAGTTGTGACCCCAATGGTATACACAAAAAATTGGTAAATCTCTTAGATATTCTCCAATACCTCAAGTTCACTAAGCTTAACTTAGTGGATGATATGTCTGTAAGATTTAGACCTTAATAGACTTATCTCGGAATATTATATATTCTAAAAACCATAGCCCGAAAAGGAATCAACGTTCTCGGATGAAAAATTCGATTCTTTGGTTCTCTTTTCTAAGCTAGCTTGATAAAAACATCGTCGATACATTCAAAACACTGACCCATGGGAGGTTGTTATGACCTGTAAGAAAAACAAAGAAGAAGCTGCAGTACCACTTTCAGCAATGATTGACGTGGTTTTTTTGTTACTCATCTATTTTATCATTACACAGAAACCGATTATCGAAGATGTTTTTCATCCGGCAGATTTGCCAACAGCCCCTCCTCCTATTGAAGTAAAGATTGAGCGTCCTCCGTTCAAGATTGATGTCATTGAAGGGAAAGGTGAACATGCAAGTCAGCAATATCGCATTGATGGGCGCACATTATCATTGCAAGAGGTACAAGATCAATTGGCCATTATGCCAAGAGAAACAACGGTTATTTTGAGTTGCGACCCCAATAGTCCACATTACAAACTTATTAATGTGCTTGACATATTGAGTCACATGCAATTCTTAAAACTCAATCTTGTCGATGACCCCTCCATCAAATTCCGTAATTAATTAATTTAAATTGATTCGGCTCGAACTTACACATAACTATAATATATAGATTTTAATATTGTCACATGATCTTAAAACTAACTGCTGAATATAAAATTGTTAATCCATTAGGGATGCACATGCGTCCTGTCTCCGACTTTGTCAAAATGGCATCACGATTTGAAAGTGAAGTTATTGTTGAGAAAGAAGGAGAAGTCGCGAATGGGAAATCCCTTATGAGCCTTCTCATCCTTGCCGCCGGACCGGGTACAATCTTAAAAATTACTGTCGAAGGCAATGATGCAGAAGCTGCACTACAAGCGCTCGGAAATATGATCGAATCTGGATTTGGCGAATTATAATAGGACTATACATGCAACATCTTCGAACTTACACTACGTTGTGTGGTCAATCCATCTCACAATTATTCGCCGATCCATTCACAATGATTGTGATTATACTTGCGGGAATCATTCCATCGATTATCGCGCGCTTACCGATGCTTTCATTCGATGAAAATCTTCGTTTAATTCGCGAACAAAGTATGGCACTCATATTATTACTTATTATTGTTTTTTCAATTCTCTCAGTTTTACGTCATCTTAAAGGCGAAATGGAAAATGGACAAGTCGCTCTCATTTTTTGTAGACCCGTTCAACGTGCGGTTTGGTTTTGTGCCCGCGTCACAAGTGTCGCTGTCGTTGGCTTTTGGATTGCGTATGCAGGGCTCATTGGCACACTATGGAGTATGCGTATCGCTTATCAACCGTACCGTATGGAATCATTTGGATCCAACACGCTACACGCTACATTGATTGCTACGTTGATTATCATTCTTGTACTCAACTATTTTTTCAATATTAATAAGTACAACATTAGCTAAGCTTTGTCTTTGTAATAAAATAAAAACACACCGCCTTTTCTTTAAGATAAATTGTTTGGCTACCGGTTTATCTAAAGAATATCACAGGTGTGTTTATTTTTCTACAACTTTTCATTTACAAAGTTCGACTATTGAGTGTCAC
>CAZIVM010000025.1:0-20791 GCA_964542845.1 uncultured Victivallales bacterium | reverse complement strand
CAATGACGGATACTAAAACAGTCCAAATCCGTATATAAGGAAGCTGCATAAATGAAGCAACCTCTCTCTTCATAGCATGATGAGCATAAAGCAAATTACAATATTGGTAGTAATCCACCCACAATATGTGTGGAAATATTAAAAGTATAAAGACTCCAAAAGCGACCCAGTGCTTCATTGTTTTAAAAACCGAACGGTAAGCGGGTGAGGCTATCATATAAGCGATAAAAGAGAAAAACAATAATATCGATGCATATTTGGTATAAAAACATAAAGCTGATACACCACTTAAAATAAGCCAATCTTTCCATGATTGAGTTTGTAATGTACGGAATGCGTAGTAAATAAACATTGCCCAAAAAGGCAGAAGCATCACATTGCAATTAAATTTCACCGCGACAAAAGAATAAAAATAAATCGATTCTAATGCGAAAACACTCAACAAAGCCATTTCGTTAGATAAAAATTGTTTAGCGAGTCGGTAAACATAGAAAAAAGCAGTAATCACACAAAGTTGCGACAATAAGTAAATACCAAAGTCCTTGAGCCCTAACTTATAAAAGAAAATGTACGCTAACCAACCGGAGAGCGGGGGATGCTTAGAATTACCCAGTGCGAAATCTTGTCCCCAACATACGGCTTCAACAGTATCAAGAGAGAGAGTTGGGGTAATCCATACAGGGATCAAAGTCCATAAAATTAAGTGTACGAAAAGAAAAAGGAAAAAAAGTTTATCGTATTTCTGCATAATCACTCCTTTAAAAGGGTCACTGTTGTAAATCTCTTGCATTTAAAATACATCTATCTCAAAAAAAATCAAGTTTTATAAAAAAAATCATCAAACAATGTTGATTTTTGTAATTTTTTTCGTTATTAGAAAATAAGAAATTTAGGATTTAGAACGTGATTTTTGCAATGCGAGGTCCAGAAGTTTAATTTTATGATTCTTCATTTTCAATTTTAACATAATCATAAATGAAAATATTATTGAACAACGGATGTATCCAATATATTTTTTGTCTCTGCTGGATCAAGCGTTAAATTAAACCGTGATCGTGAAATTTTAACATCCTTAGTCGTCCCAGCCATTCCATCGTTTCGAGGTTGCCCTTGAGTATAACTGCGCGTTGAATGTGGATATACCTCTTTAATATCGTTATTCACTTCGGCTTGCAAGGCGCGACCATTTCCACCATAATATTTAAATGTAGAGCGAGGAGTTTGTTGCGTTTGATCTAAAAGATAATCAGAAAAATCAAATCCATTCAACTTAGCGAATTTTTGATTAACGTTAGCAAATCGCATCAAAGTTGGAAATAAATCAAGATGCGCAATCATACTATCTGAAACCGTGTTAGAGCGAATACGATGTGGATAACGAAGAATTAAAGGGACTCGAAACCCGCCTTCAAAACAAGTCCCCTTCCCTTCTCGTAAACCATCAGCCCTTCCTGAATGATTCCCATAATTAAGCCAAGGGCCATTATCAGAAGTAAAAATAACCATGGTATTATCATCTATTTTCATTTTTTCTAGATGCTGCAAAATCTCCCCTGTACTCGCATCCAACTCGGATAGGACATCTGCATATAGCCCTCCTACAGGATTTTTTCCTTTAAATCGAGTCGAACAGGCCAAAGGGACATGGGGCTGTGGGTGAGCCAAGTATAAGAAAAAAGGAGACGAATCATTTGCGTGAGTGGAAATGTAATCAAGTGCGCCTTGAGTGAGGCGTTGGGTTAAGTTATCCATTTTGTCAAAAGAGTCGATATAATCAACGATTTGCGTATCTTTATAGTACGGCAGCGGCGGAAACTTTGCATTAGAACCATCATTGCGTAAGTGCCACATACTATTTGAATACGGGATTCCTTCATAATACTGAAATCCATGTGCATTCGGCATATACTTGGGTAATGCGCCTAAATGCCATTTACCAAACATTGCTGTTTGGTAACCCGCTTGAGATAAAACAGAACTCATAGTTGCATATTGGGTATCGAGTCCGTGCGTAGAATTCCACCACAAGGCAGGTCCACCTAAACCGACATCTTGAGACCAACGCCCCGTCAGCAATCCTGCACGCGACGGCGTACATACGCTTTGCGTACAATAAGCGCGCGTAAATCGTATTCCTTCTTGAGCCATTTTGTCAATATGAGGGGTTTGATTATGTTTACTTCCGTAGCAACCTAAATCACTCCACCCCATATCATCAGTTAAAATCAAAATAATATTAGGACGAACCATATTGGAGTCCGAAAGCGTGGGAGAAACGCCCCCTAACACATTGAACAAAAGAAGAGAAGAGGTCAACATAAAATTTTATACCTTTCAAAATTACTTAGAAGTAAAATTTGCATTGCGTTCATAGAAGCGGTGTCCATCATAACCTTGGATTGCTGAATCTGTCAACGCCATTTGGAGACGTTTCAACGCCCATAAACAATACTCTTTTTCACGTTCGATACCGATAAATTTTCGGCCCAATTTTTGTGCAGTCACAGCAGTTGTTCCCGAACCTAAAAAGGTATCTAACACCACATCATTGGAGTTGGAACTGGCTAAAATAAGTTTTGCAATAAGTTTTTCTGGTTTTTGCGTGGGATGATCGGTATTTTCTGGCATAGACCAATAAGGGATGGTGATGTCATCCCAAAAATTAGAAGGACACGTTTCGCGATAATTGCCTGAATCTGATTCCACCCAGTCTTTGGGGGCGCCATTTACTTTATAAGGCGCAATCACTTTTCGACGCACTTTCACAGCATCTAAGTTAAACGTATAATTTTCAGAAACCGTAGCGTACCAAATATCTTCCATTCCATTTTTCCAATTGGCTTTTGCGCCACGCCCTTTTTCGCGCTGCCAAGTAATACGATTGCGCACGATAAAACGCTTTTTGAGAACATTATAAACCGAAATCGATGTTCGCCAATCGCAACACACATAAATAGACGCTGTAGGTTTTAAAACGGGATAAATGGCGTCCATCCAATCCAACAAAATCGCTTCATACGCCTCTTCTTCAGATGCATTGAAAACGGTTCCGTTATACGTTTTGCGTAAATTGTAAGGGGGATCAATCACCAACAAATCAACCGATTTTTCGGGAATTTGAGGAAGAATTTTGAGCATATCGCCCCAATAGACCCCACTCAAGTTTTGAGGATCGACACGCGTCAGAAGCGTCTTTGATAAAGCGGTGTGTTCATCTTCGGATAATGTTAGTGTACGATTACGAGGGGCGCGTGTTTTGCTACTGGGCATATTTATGCCTCAATATCCTTATGCGTCACAAAAACCATATCGGTTTTAGAAAGGAGTTCGACGGCTTCCAAAGGTTGATCAAAACGGAAGATAAGCGCACTTTTTTGAGTGGTAGGCACGCGCATAGCATACATATATTCAATGGATAAATTTTGTTGTTCAATCGTATTCAACACATTAAAAAGGTTTCCTGCAATATCTTGTACAACCACGCCAATAACTTCCGCAGTACTACACACAATACCATGTTCTTTAAGTACACAACGTGCCTTATTAATGTCCGAAACAATTAAGCGTAAAATGCCAAAATCGGAAGTATCAGCAAGCGATAAGGCGTAAATATTGACCCCTGCATCGGCCAAAACTTTAGATACATGGGCTAAGCGACCTTGACGATTTTCAACGAAAATAGAAATTTGAGTTAAAGTCATAATATTCTCCTTATATTTTAGTTCATTTCACGCAAATCGATTACGCGTTTAGCTTTGCCAGCGGAGCGTTCAATCGATTCAGGTTCGACAAGGGTGATTTTAGCGGATAAACCATATAATGATTTAATACGTTCTTGAATTTGTTTGCGAAGCGCTTCGAGTTTACGAACTTCATCCGAGAAACAATTTGGCGTGAGTTCAACGCGTACTTCGAGCTGATCTAATGCACCTGAACGTGTCACCACAATTTGATAATGAGGGGTTGTCCCTTCGGCTTCAAGAAGGACTTCCTCAATTTGAGAAGGATAGAGGTTCACGCCGCGAATAATCAACATGTCATCTGAACGACGTGCCACACGTTCCATACGCACGATCGTACGACCACATCCACATTTTTCATAGTGCAAACGTGTAATGTCACGCGTGCGGTAACGGATTAAAGGAATCGCCTCTTTCGTAATCATCGTAAAGACCAATTCGCCTTCTTCACCATGCGGCAAAACTTCCCCTGTAACAGGGTTGATAATTTCGGGATAAAAATGATCTTCAAAAATATGGAGTTCACGGTTGTGCATTTCGCACTCCATCGCGACCCCGGGTCCAATCACTTCGGATAAGCCATAAATATCAAACGTTTTGACACCCGCATGATCTTCCACATATCGACGCATCTCATTGGTCCAAGGTTCTGCACCAAAAATACACTTGGTAAGCTTAGAGCCTTTAATGGGGTGTCCCATTTTCTCCGACACCTCAAGCAAGTGCATAAAATAAGAGGGGGTTCCACAAAGTGCAGTCACGCCAAAGTCGCGTAACGCTAAAATTTGTTTCTCTGTGTTACCGCCCGACATCGGAATCACGGTACAGCCTAAACGTTCGAGTCCGTAATGCGCGCCCAATCCGCCTGTAAACAATCCATAGCCATAAACATTTTGAACCACATCTTCAGGAGTTAACCCCGCACATTGAAAAGAACGCACCATCACTTCCGACCAAACCGAAAGATCATCACGCGTATATCCCACAACAATAGGTTTTCCCGTGGTACCACTCGAAGCGTGGATACGAACAACATCTTTCATCGGCGATGAAAAAAGATCAAAAGGGTAATAATCACGCAAATCTGTTTTGGTTGTAAAAGGGAATTTAGCTAAATCAGAAAGTTGTTTAAGATCCGAAGGCTTTACGCCAAGTTCATCAAATTTTTGTTGATAGAACGGCACATTTTGATAAACACGTTCTAATGTTTTTTGAAGTGATGCGAGCTGATTTTTTTCAATTTCCTCGCGTTCAACAAAGTCTTTTAAGTAAAGCTGTTCTGGCATGGGGGTTCCCTTTCATTATTCGATTAAATCTAAACCTTATTAAATTACATCCATTTTTATAAAAATCAATCATAATTCAGAGAATATGAGTTGTTTTTTTTGAAATTTGGTGTATATTGATATAAAATCAACTACTTTAATATAAATAAACCCTCAAACTCAAGCTAGGTAATCTTTCATGAAGACAACTAATATTTTTCTTGCAGGCGTTGGCGGTCAAGGTATTATCTTGACCACTAAAATCCTCGCAACAGTTGCCGAAATCTCAGGATACGATGTCACCACCAGTGAAATTCATGGTATGGCTCAACGTGGTGGCTCCGTAACTGCACAAATCCGTTATGGCACACAAGTTATCAGCCCTTTAATTTTAGAAGGGACAGCCGATATCTTAATTGCATCAGAACCCATTGAAGCGATTCGTTATGCGCACTACTTAAAGAAAGATGGATTTGCAGTCGTCTCTTCCACTTCCCTTATCCCAGTAACGGTTTCTAGTGGACAAGCCACCTATCCGGCGAATGTAGAGGATCTTTTGAACCGTCATTTCTCTCACCTTTGCTATAAAGACTTCGGCGCTTATGCCAAAGTGTTGGGGGATGAACGCATGAGTAATGTTTTGATGCTCGGATATGTATCTAATGTTTTACAAATTCCTGAATCCACATGGATTAAAGCCCTTGAAGCCAATATAAAACCTGCCTACCTTGAAGCGAATATTTCAGCATTTAAAGCGGGTCGCGAAGGAGGTCAACAATGAGTCCTAAAATCGAACAAAAATTAATGTCGGGCAACGAAGCGATTGCGCGTGGGGCATGGGAAGCAGGCGTCAAAGTTGCAGCGGGATATCCCGGAACGCCTTCTACTGAAATTTTAGAAAATCTTGCAACCTATAAGGATGTCTATTCTGAATGGTCGCCCAATGAAAAAGTGGCATTTGAAGTTGCTGCTGGGGCATCGTTAAGTGGCGCACGCGCCATGGTCACAATGAAACACGTGGGATTAAACGTTGCTGCAGATGTATTGTTGAACATGGGGTACATTGGTGCTGTCGGGGGATTTGTTGTGATTGTGGCAGACGATCCAGGGATTCACTCCTCACAAAATGAACAAGATACACGTCATTATGCACGTTTAGCGAAAGTGCCGTTGCTTGAACCTGCGAATCCTGCTGAAGCACGTCAGTTTGTCATTGAAGCGTTTGAACTCTCTGAGAAATTCGGAACACCTGTGATTGTCCGCACGACAACATGTGTCAGTCACTCCCGCGGATTGGTTCAACTTGAACCTCGCGAAGAATCTAAAGAGACCCCAATGTTTAAGAAAGATTCTAAACATTTTGTTCTCGTTCCTCAAAATGCGCGCGGACGTCGCATAGCAGTCGAAGAACGACTCCATAAATTAAACATGGCAGCCAATGTTTCGCGTCTCCATTCTACAACTTATAACGACCCCAATATTGGTATTATTTCTGCGGGGGTAACCGCTTTACATTGTCAAGAAATCTTTAACGACGCCTCCATTCTTAAACTCGGTTTTTCATACCCCTTCCCCGATGATGTCATTCGCAATTTTGCATCACGTTGTACAGGGCGCATCATCGTGATTGAAGAAGGCGATAATATCCTCGAAGAACACGTTAAATCTTTAGGCATCGCTTGTGAAGGAAAAAATATCGTCCCAACCATGGGCGAACTCACCCCGAACAAAATCTATGGCATTAAATGCGAAATTGAAGGGACAAAAAACGATCTCCCGACTCCACTTTTAGATGCAAAAACATTACCGACACGCCCACCCGTATTCTGTGCTGGATGCCCACATCGTGGCGTTTTCTATGCCTTATCACAACTCGACATTGTGGTTTCTGGCGATATTGGATGCTACAGCTTAGGGACATTAAAGCCGTTGGATCGTTTAGATACATTAATTTGTATGGGTGCAGGCGTCAGTGCCACGCACGGCATGGAAAAAAGCGGCGACCCTCAACGTCGTGTAGGGATTGTAGGAGATTCTACATTCTTCCATTCGGGAATTACGGGTTTAGTTGATATTGTTTATAATAAAGGGACCTCTACCATTATTATTGTTGATAACCGTATTACCGCCATGACAGGTCACCAAGAACATCCTGGTTCAGGACACACCCTCATGGGTGATGTTGCCCCAATACTCAGTATTGAAAATATTGCAAAAGCGTGTGGCGTAGAACGTGTTTTTGTGGCTAACCCTTACGATGTAGAAGCGTTCAAAGCGTTGGTGCAAACCGAAACGGAAATCGCTGAACCATCAGTGATTATCTCACGTGCGCCTTGTCCATTACATGTTCGTCAGGCGATGGGCAAACCTGCAACCATCCATGGCGATGCTTGTAAAAATTGTCGTGCATGCTTAAAATTGGGATGTCCTGCCATCGCTTGTGAAAGCAAAACAACGAAACCTCACGTTATTGCAGAAATGTGTAACGGATGTGGTTTATGTGAGCGTGTCTGCAAATTTGACGCAATCACACAATAAAAAAGCGTGTTCTAACCTCATAATATAACCCAAGTGTAACGATATGAAACAGCACAAACCTCTATGGTGGAGAGCCGGAAAAATCGGATGGTGGATGATTGAAGACATGTTCCAGATGATTGGTTTTCTCGGAGAATTCACACAAGCAATGGGCGAATCCCTCAAAAAACCCTCCAAAATACGGTGGCGTGAAACGCGTCATTATCTTGAGATGTGTGGGGTTAACTCTCTTCCCATCGCGTTACTGATTTGTTTGTCTATGGGAATTATCATGGGTTTTCAAGGGGCGATTCAACTCCAAAAATTTGGACAAGATGTCTATCTTGCCAAAGGGGTTGCCATTGCGATTGTCATTGAACTTGGCCCCTTAATGTGCGCGATGATTGCAATTGGTCGTGCGGGTTCTGCATTCGCTGCCGAACTTGCGACGATGAAAGTTAATGAAGAAATTTCGGCAATGTCGACCATGGGCTTGCCCCCTTCCCGCTTCTTAGTGGTGCCGAAAATGTTGGCAATGATGATTTCGATGCCAGTCCTCTCTATCTATGGATCGTTGGCTGGAATTTTTGGTGGACTCCTCGTAGGTGTCTTTATTGTTCAAACGCCATTTATGACCTATTATCACATGACCCTTGATTCGATTCCCATCCATTATCTATTACAATGTTTGGTTAAAAGTTTTATTTTTGGGATTATCATTACGTTTGTAGGATGTATGCGCGGTTATCAAGCCAAAGAAAATGCGATGGGTGTGGGTCAAGCCGCCACGAGTGCCGTGGTGACAAGTATCTTTTTAATCATTCTTGCAGATACGATTCTTACCATTCTATTTAGTGTACTTTTCCAAATCTAAGGAGCAATATATGTCTGAACAAAAAGAAAAAGTAATCTGGGTAGAAAATCTCACCATCGGTTATGGCGAACATGAGTATGATCGCAAAGAGATTCTAAAAGGCATCGACTTCGAAATCTATAAAGGCGAAATCTTTGTCATTTTAGGCGGATCAGGTTGTGGAAAAAGTACCTTGATGCGTACCCTTATTGGTATTTTACCTCCTTTTGAAGGGGATGTTTTTATCAAAGGGAAAAATTTCAGTACTGCCAAAGGGGAAGAGAAACTTGAAATCCAAAAAGGGTTTGGCGTGTTATATCAATCGGGCGCATTATTTAGTTCCATGACGCTTGCTGAAAATGTTTCATTACCGCTTGAAGAGTTTACCGAAATGAACGAAGAAGAGCGTCAAGAACGCGTTAAAGAGTGTCTTGCTCTTGTTCAATTAGCGGGATATGAAGATTATTACCCCTCCGAAATTTCGGGCGGGATGCGAAAACGCGCAGGTCTTGCACGCGCCCTTGCGTTGAAGCCTGAATTTGTCTTTTTTGACGAACCTTCTGCTGGACTTGATCCCATTTCCTCCGCTCAATTAGATGCGTTAATTTTGGATCTTCGCGAGAAACTCGGCACAACCATGGTGATTGTGACCCATGAACTCCCTTCTATTTTCACGGTTGCGGATCGTGTTATTTTTCTTGACAAAGCGCGTCACACCATCGTTGCAACAGGTAATCCGCACGAATTACTTAAAACATCAAACGATCCATTCGTTCTTAACTTTTTATCACGTAAAATTTCAGATACAACCAACACAGGAGAACAACAATGATTGAATCTCAACAATATAAAATCGGTTTCTTTGTCTTAGGCGGCATTATCATCGGTCTCGTCGCTTTATTTCTCGTAGGTCTTAGCCAAATTTTTGAGCCAACACTCTCTATCATCACTTGCTTTGATGAATCGGTGCAAGGATTAGAAACAGGCTCTCCTGTCAAACTCCGTGGAGTCCCTATCGGAAAAGTATCAAGCATAAAAATGAATCCTCGCGGCGATCTCATCTCTGTTGAGCTCAAATTTAACATCCGCGTGTTTAATGCCACAAACGAACAATTCGATGCTTATCAACATTTCAAATCAGAAGTCAATCGTGGATTACGTTGTCAGCTAGAATTTCTTGGAATTACAGGGCTTAAATATATTGAGTTGGACTACCAAGACCCCAAACTCGCTAAAAATACGCTGCCTCAACCTGTCGATATTAGTTACAACCAAGTTTATATCCCGTCATATCGTTCGCTCGTGAGCGGTCTCAAAACATCTGTGGTGGAACTCATCGCTGGGGCACAAACGGCTATCAATAATTTTAATCGCATTGAATTCGATCGCTTTAATACCATCACCGAAGAATCAACGCTCGCCATTCAAGAAGCGCGTAAATTCATTACACAACGTACAGATAAAATCGATAACTTCTTGCATTCTGTTGAAACAGCTGCCAACGAGATCAAAAATGTTGCGGCTCAAGTTAAAGCTTATACCGATACACAAAGAGTTGAACCCATCCTTGCTGATATTCAATCATTTTCATCTGAAACTAAATTCTTAGTTGCCGATATTCGTCAAAATCTCGCAGCACTCAATCTTCCTCAACGCGCCGATCGACTCGATACAACGATGATGTCTATTGATGATGCAGCAGTTTCTTTCATTCAGTTGCAAGATGATATCAAGCAACTCTTTGAAAATTCAGAACAAACAATGATGCGCTTAAATGCATTACTCAAACTTCTTGAAGAACACCCCTCTTCAATTATATATGGTCAAAAAGGTAAAACCTACCTCCCTGATCCCAAAGAGAAAAAATAAGTTTATACATGATTGATTTTCAAAGTGTCTCGAAAGCGTTTTCAACGCAAGATATTCTTGTTAACGCCTCTTTCCGTATTCACCCTGGTGAACGCGTAGGGATTGTAGGCCCCAATGGTGCAGGAAAATCAACATTATTCAATCTCATCACGCGTGAACTCCCCCCAGATGCAGGACTCATTTCTATTCCAAATAGTGTACGAATTGCATGCTTGCATCAACATACGCTTGAGGGTAAAGTTACTGAAAACACGCTCCTAAGTTATGTAAGCGATGCCTTGCCTCAGTTGCGCGATATTCGCGAAAAATTGCATGCGTTAGAGGCGAATACCGAGCAGTTACAGACCCCTCAAGGGTTAAAACGACTCGGCGATTTACAGCATGAGTGGGAAGCCCTAGGGGGATATACGTTAGAAGTAGATGCTAAAAAAGCATTAGCTGGTCTTGGATTTAAACCTGAAGATGAACAACGAAAACTTTCCACATTTTCGGGAGGATGGCAAATGCGTGCGGCGCTTGCACGCACTTTGATTGCCAATCCAGATTTACTTCTTCTTGATGAACCTTCAAATTATCTAGATGTCCCTGCAATTGAGTGGCTTGATAGATTTCTCATCGGGTTTAAAGGGACGCTTCTTTTAATTTCACACGACCGTTATCTCTTGCGCACCTTGGTGAATGTGATTCTTGAAATTAATCAATGCAAGGCAACACGATATGAAGGCAGTTACGATACCTACGTTAAAATGCGCGAACAACGCGCAATCATTGCAGCAAATCAGTTCAAAAATGCAGAAAAACAAAAAGAGAAAATGGAAGAATTTATTAACCGTTTTCGTTCTAAAGCCTCCAAAGCGGCTTCAGTTCAATCTGCAGTTAAAATGCTCGACAAAATGAGCGCAGATGCCCCCCCGCCGCCCCCCGACAAAATCGCATACGCCTCTGCTTTGGCGCTTCCAACTCCTCCGCATTGCGGCACACAACTCCTTGCCCTTTCAGATATTGGATTTTATTATAAAGATGAAAAATACATTTTTAGAAACTTCAATCTCGAAGTGAATAAAGGCGATAAAATTGCCATAGTGGGTTATAACGGGATGGGAAAAACAACCCTCTTAAAAAATATTGCGGGTCTTCTTAAACCTCAAGAAGGGAAGGTGGAACTTGGACACAAAGTCATTATCGGCTACCAGGCGCAAGAATTTGCAGATATTTTGCCCCCCGAAAAATCGGTCTATGACATTGTTCGAGGCGCCCTTCCCCCTGAAGTGTCCACATTGAATTTACGCAATATTTTAGGCGGTTTTGGTTTTTGTGGCGACGACGTAGATAAGCCCGTAAAGGTGTTATCCGGGGGCGAAAAAATCCGACTCTGTTTTGCCCGAATTTTTGTCAATCCGCCGAACCTTTTGATTCTTGACGAACCCACCACGCACTTAGATATTCATGCGCGTGAAACACTTCAAAATGCAATTCTGAGTTATCAAGGGACCGTTTTAATGGTGAGTCACGATATCGAATTTTTGCGCGGTACAGCCAACCACATTATCGATGTGACCCTTACAGGGATGCGACGCTATTATGGAAACTATGATCACTATTTGGTGAAACGACTTGATTTCATTCTCCCTGAAGAAACCCCTCAAAAAAGCGGCGACTCCGCCCTCAACACATCAGATAGTAAAGAGCGACGTCGCCAACGTGCCGAGCAACGTCAAGCCATCTCCAAAGAGAAAAAAACTCTCGAAAAACAAATCGCTACCGCCGAGAAAAATATCGAAAACGCAGAAAAAGAACTCGCAGAGGTGTTTGAGTTACTCGCGAACCCCACTGAAAAAACAGACTTCGCCCTCTTAAATAAACGTCAAAAAGAGTTGCGCGATTTTATCGATGAGACCACGTTGCTTTGGGAAAAATATTCTGAAGATTATTTAGTCTTGCTCGATTCTATTTCTGACGACTAATTCTCCTATTTTTAATCCTATACAAAACAGGGCTACACCTTATTAAAATTAAGATATAGCCCCTTTTTATTGATTAATTAGTTCGATAATTTTTTGTTGTATTCCTTAACCAAACGATCCACAGATACAACCGCTAATAATTCTGCAGGACGTTGTGTTGCCATCGTGCGTCCGCCTAATTCTTTAACGCGATCACTTACAAAAAATGCAACATAACGATAAGGTTGGCTCGAATTAGGCTTAGTTTCTAAACCGATACCTGAAGCCATATTTGTTCCATTCGCCGTCAAGGCTGTAAAGCTAAAATTATCTGCCATTAAAACGGGAATAATACAACTCACACACTCAAAACTACCATAAGGCTTTCCATACCATTCGCGGATGGTACACCCATTTACGATAATCTCATTTTCTGTCGACATCTCTTTGCCTACACAAAATGAATAACTGCGTGCGGTACGTGCACTATTCGCATCCATTCCCGTTAATAACAAGGGATAATCAACAAAACGATCCCCATCAGCGAAATTCGCAGTCTCATCAACAGTCCCACAATAAAGATGATTTAAACCTGCACGAACCAATGAGTTAGAACAGTTTCTTCCGGCACATATAGACCAGTCTTTTTTGGTATAAGCATCTGAAGTTGACATCGTCCCAGCAGCATTCGCTTTTTCGAGTGCTGTAAAAAGATTGGTTTCCCCATTGGGAATGTAGACACATTTGCCTAAAGTGGCTAAACCATCTTGATATTCTTCACTAAAAACATCAAAATTAATCCGAATCGCTTCAGGTAAATCTGCAGCAGGGCCACCATCACCTGTCCCATTAGCAAAACCATTATGGAACGTACAAGGATAAACGCCATGTTTAGCTCTAAAATTTTGAAGTTGTTGAAAAACAACTTTGTCATTGTAATCTGCTGCGGCGGTTTCAGCGATTGAAGTCATGTCGCTGAGTTGAGGAAGGATAATAACCGCAAGTGCTGCGATAATTGCAACAACAATGAGCATCTCGATAAGTGTAAAAGATTTGCGAAAAGATAAAGACATATTAATCTCCTATTTAATGAATAGAGTTTGTAATAAAATGGATACATAGATCCATGATTCTGCGTGAAATCAAATTTTTGGGGGAAAACAAAAATTGACAACATACGATTTATAAATATGTTAAATGTAAATTTACCGTATGCCGTATAGATACACGCAAAATTAAAAATTAAAAATGATAATTAAACCAGTTTTCCAAACCGATTTTAAATATCGGCACGTCAGCCAAAAGAAGAATGAGCGAATTGTATATTCATATCCATACCTCCTTTGCTGTTTAATAGTGATTTCTCAAACGACCCTTTTATAGAATATAACACGATTTTATAAATTTGTCAAACGATTTTAATTTACAAAAAGAAAAAAAATTAAAAATTTTACGAATAACATAATTTTTTTTGGGTTATCATGCAGTTTTTATTCAAAAATTAACAAAGAATCGCAACACATTGAGGAAGTGAAACTAATCGATGAATCGGTAAATTTTCTTGTGTTTGAAAAAGATTTATTTTGTGTTCCCCTGCAATCAAAACATAAATTTTGCGCGCAGTGGTTAACAAATTCCATGTCATTGAAACCCGAGGCACATGGGGTTGAATATGTTCGGGCGCAGGCACATCAATCATCCATGCACTTTCATCTTCGATTTCATATTGAGGAAAAAGGGATGCAACATGCCCATCATCCCCCATACTCAAAATCAAAATATCCATACAAGGAACAGACGTATTAAAAATATCCATAAGCTGTTTTTGATATAAAGCAGCCGCTTCTTTGGCACGCAATTCCCCTAGGATACGATGCACTTGATATGAGGAGATATTCAACGGTGTCAATAACGACGCTGAGACCGTTTTGTAATTGGAAAGCACATCAGTCGGCGGCACACAACGTTCGTCTGTAAACCAAAATTGATCATTCGCAAATGAGTAGTCGGACGACGCCTTCACGATTTCCGCATATAATTTACCTACCGTACGCCCCCCTGTTACGCCCCAATGCAAGACAGGCAAGACTTGATGAATGCGCTTTGCATCCGTCAAAATCAATTGTGCCACATCTTCAAACGAAGCGGATGAGATAATCATAAAATTAGTTTTTACGCGTTTTAAAGAAAAGGAAGAAGAATGCAACCGTTAACACCACGCACAAGAATAAGACCAAGACGAAAGGCCACATCGCTTCATCTTGAGGAAGCGGAAGTTGCACGTTCATGGAGAACAAACTCACCACAAAGGTCGGGATCATAATCGCCAACGTGATAATATTCAAACGGTTCATCAATATATTTAAGTTATTTCCCACAATCGAAGCGCGTGCATCCATCATATTGGAAAGAATGTTCCCATAGATTTCAGCGATACGATAGCACTGGGAGTTATCAATGGCTAAATCGTCCACCAACTCTCGTTCTTCTTCGGCAAAGTTCATCCGTGTTTGCGCCGCAAGTTTTTGCACAAGGAGGGTATTACTACTAATCGCTTTTAGATAGTAAACCAAGCCTTTATTGAGGGTAAACATATAAATCAAATACTTATTTTCCATCGAGTCGTTAATTTGTTGCTCCAACTCGTCTGAAATTTGACTAATCACTTTTAAGTGTCCCATAAAGTGATCTGTGCAATAACCAATCACGCGCAACATCATTGCACGCAACGATGTGGTACGATGGAAGCGTTTATCTTGCCAGAACCAGGGCGACACGGTATCCACAAGAATCACCATGTGTTCCGCAAACAAGAAAATACCTACCGATCCCACTTTAAATTGGAATTGGTTATCCGCAGAATAACTTTTCGGTCGTTTCACAATAATAACAGTATGATCATCTTCATACTCGATACGCGAAATTTCATCGGGGTCGAGTGCTGAATTGACGTTATGTTCGTCAATATTCCATTTTTCGGTAAGAATGGCGCGTTCTTCTGCTGTGGGCGCGGAGATCAAGAAAATAGAGGCTTGATCATTTTGCGTCTCTACGATACGACCATCTTCAATTTTGAGGTATTCAATCATGTGAAACTCCCCTGTCTATTACGTTAGGGTGCGAGGATTTGGTAAGGAAAAATTTTGTACTTTAAATATGCCACCGAAACGGAAATTTTCAACCCTTAAAACAAAAAAAAAGGAAAATTTAAATAAAAAACTAAAAAAGCGAATAATAAATTTGTAAATTTCTCTAAAGAGAAGTATATTATAGGTTGTTATAGGTCTGCCACGCAAGAAAAGATGAATGAAAAGGAATGAAAAATGTCGGAAAAATATATGGTAAATGTTGGACTAGACCAACGCAGTTACCCGATTTACATCCAAAGAAATAGTCTCAAAAAATGGGTTGAGAAGCTTGAAGAACACGTTAAGGGACGCCAGTGCTTGATTATTTCAGATAGCAATGTCTACGCCATTTACGCAGATAAAATCATCCAAACCCTCAGTGATGCAGGCGCCATTCTTTACGCCTCAGTCTTTCCTGCTGGCGAACACTCCAAATGTATGGATCGTTTAGGTAAACTCTATCATAAAGTGGCAAGTGCGGGTATTGGGCGTGATGCCATTATCATTGCACTTGGCGGTGGCGTTACAGGGGATTTAGCAGGTTTTCTTGCGGCAACATGGATGCGTGGAATTGATTTTATTCAAGTGCCGACCACACTTTTAGCGATGGTCGATTCAAGTGTCGGAGGAAAAACTGGAATTGACTTACCTGAAGGGAAAAACTTAGTAGGCGCATTTTGGCAACCTAAATGCGTATTAATTGATCCCGATTTCTTAAAAACGCTTCCCGAACGCGAACGCATTGGCGCGTTAGCAGAAGTGATTAAATACGGGGTCATCTACGATCATCGTTTCTTTGCATTATTAGAAAAAAATGTGGAAAAACTCAAAAGTTTTGATCTTGATTTTGTGACCGATTTAATTACACGTTCATGTCAAATCAAAGCCGAAGTTGTTGAAGCCGACGAAGAAGAAACCAAAGGGATTCGCGATATTCTTAATTTTGGACACACTTTTGGCCACGCCATCGAAAAAGCAACACAGTTTGAAACCTATTCTCATGGGGAAGCTGTTGCGATTGGAATGTGTTTTGCCTGCCAATTAGCGCGTCAACTCGAAATGTTAGACCCCTCAGAAGCAGATCGTGTCGAAAACTTAATTCAAGCGGTCGGACTCCCCACGCACGCCAAAGGGGTTAACTATGATGATTTAGTGCGTGCATTTAGTTTAGACAAAAAGAATCGACAAGGCGCCATGCGTTGGGTACTTCCCGAAGCGATTGGAAATGTGCGTGTAGTCAAAGTTACTAATATCAACGAAATAGAGGATGTCATTCGTGCGCGTATTAACTGAGCGAGAAGCCTATATTGTAATGAATCTGATTCAAGGGATTGGCCCTGCACGGATTCAAACCTTAATTAATGCCTATGGCGATATTTCAGAGGTATTCAAACGTTCTGCGCCCGAAATTAGCATGCTGACAGGGATGAGTAAAACGATTGCCGAAAAAGTGGTGAACTGGGAAAGTCATTGTCATTTAGACGACGAACTTAATCTTGCGGATCGAGGGGGCGCACAAATTGTAACCCGTGTCGATCGCGAATATCCTGAGGCGTTACGCAATATCCCCAGTCCTCCCCTCTGTCTTTATATCAAAGGGAAACTCCCCGAGAATATTGGCGAACGCAGTATTGCGATTGTCGGGACCCGTCGCATGACACGTTATGGACGAGAAATGACACGTCATTTAACAGAATCTGCCGCGCTTGCGGGTTGGATTATTGTGTCGGGTATGGCGATGGGGGTGGATGCTATTGCCCATGAATCGACCCTTGTAATGAACGGAATCACCGTCGGGGTTTTAGGGACAGGATTAGGTCGAATCTATCCTCAAGAAAATGTACCCTTAGCGCGTAAAATTGTTGAACAAGGCGGCGCATTAATCAGTGAGTTCCCAATGATGATGCCAGCCAATGCGCGAACATTTCCGATGCGAAACCGCATTGTTGCAGGCTTGACGCGTGGAACATTAGTGGTTGAAGCGGCAATGAAGAGTGGCGCGTTGATTACCGCGAATATGGCGGCGGAGTATGGCAAAACGGTTTTTGCAGTGCCAGGGCAAGTTGATAACCCAATGGCACATGGTTGTCACTGGTTGATCAAGCAAGGGGCGAAGTTAACAGAATCAGCCGATGATATTATGGAAGAATTCTCGTGTTTGCCCGGACTCGAAATGGCAACCACCTATCAACAAGGTGTGCGAGAAAGCGAAGGCGAATATCGTGTTGAAAAAACCTCTACACTATCGAAAGAAGAAGAGTTGATTTTAATGGTGTTGCGTCAAGGCGAAAAAGATATTGAGCAAATCAGTGTTGAAACGCAAATCGACACCGGTTTATTATTGTCGTTGGTTTTAAAAATGGAATTAAAACGTTTAGTGAGAGCAACGTCGTCGGGCACTTACACTTTACAACTCTAAAAAAAAGAGTTTTTCCTTTCATATATTATATATGAAGGGCAAAATGCGAAAAAAAAGATTGATTTTTTTTTTGAAAACAGGTTGAAAGATTTAAAAATGGAGGCACATTATATATATGTATGTGTGAAGAAAATCTTAAAACCCGTTTATAAGGAAAAAACAAACTATGGTTGCTCATAAACTCGTGATTGTGGAGTCTCCTGCTAAAGCGAAAACGATTAATCGCTTTTTAGGGAAAGACTACCGTGTAGTGGCCTCTATGGGGCATATTCGCGATCTTCCCGAGACCTTGCTCGGTATTGATATTAAAAACGATTTCAAACCCATGTATGAAGAATCTAAACGCAAACAAAAGATTCTTACAGATTTACGCGCCATGGCGAAGGAGGTTAAGGAAATTTACCTCGCACCCGATCCAGACCGCGAAGGAGAAGCGATTGCATGGCACTTGTATGAAATTTTGAAAGCGTGCAATAAGAGTGTTAAATTTTTCCGTGTATCGTTCCATGAGATTACAGCGAATGCGATTCACAAAGCGTTTGAGCATGCTGGAGATATCAACATGCGTTTGGTGGATGCGCAACAGGCACGTCGTGTCCTTGACCGCCTTGTGGGGTATCAAGTGAGCCCCTTATTGTGGTCATCTATTGAACGCGGTCGTGGCATTTCTGCAGGGCGTGTTCAGTCGGTTGCCTTACGTTTGGTGGTTGAACGCGAACGTGATATTGAAAACTTCGTTTCTGAAGAATTTTGGAATTTGTGGGCGACTTTAGACGTTGACAGCGCCAACAGTGGCAAACGTTTTAAAGCCAAATTTACCCGCACAACCCAAGGCAAAAAAGAGATTAAAAACAAAGCGGATGCCGATGCGATTTTAGCTGCGATTCAAGGGAAAAAACATATCGTTATTACGGCTGAAAATGCGTCACGCACCAAACACCCCTCCCCGCCTTTTATTACCAGTACGCTCCAACAAATTGCTGGCAGTGTGTTGCGTTTTAGTGCCAAACAAACCATGCAAGTGGCTCAAGAACTTTATGAAGGGATTGAGATTGCAGGTCAAGGCGCAGTGGGTTTAATTACTTATATGCGTACCGACTCAGTCAATATTGCACGCGAAGCGCAAGAGAGTGCACGTGCTTTTATTCAAAGTCAATTTGGTGACGCGTTTATCCCTGCCAAACTCCCTACCTATCGCAATAAAAACACCGCCCAAGAAGCGCACGAAGCGATTCGTCCTACAGATACAACGCTCACCCCTGAAAAATTGCGTCCATATCTCTCCCCAACCCAACAAAAATTATATACATTGATTTGGAAACGTTTTATTGCGTCGCAAATGGCATCGGCCACCCAACGTCGTACGACGATTGAAACGCAAGCGGATGGGACCGACTTAATCTTTAAGGCAGTGACCACCGAAACATTATTTCAGGGTTACCTCAAAGTGTTTGGTGATGAAGAGAAACAAGCCGCCAACGAAGGTTTAATGGAGGGCGAAGACGATCAAAACCTCCCCACACAGTTCTTACACGAACTCAAAAAAGGTGAAGGTTGTATCTTCTGTGGCACCGATGCAGAACAAAAATTTACAGAGCCTCCTCCACGTTTTTCGGAGGCAACGTTGGTGAAAGAACTCGAATCGAATGGTATTGGACGTCCTTCAACGTATGCAACGATTGTTAACACCATCCAAGAGCGTAAATATGTATTGCGTAACAAAGGAAAACTCTCCCCGACTGAACTCGGGATTCGTGTGAATGACTATTTAGTTCAACACCTTCCCGAACTCTTCCAAGTGAATTTCACCGCCAATATGGAAACACAATTGGATGAAATTGAAGAAGGGAAAGTCCATTGGGTCGATATGATGAAAAACTTCTATAACGACTCTTTTACAGGATGGTTAGAGACCGCTAAGCACCAAAATTCTCCTGATGCTCAACCTTCAGAAGCGTTATTGAACCTTTTCAAAGAGATTAAAACTTGGAATAAAACCGAGGCATCTGAAACATCAAAACGTGCGTATGATGACCAACGTTTTGTCAATTCAATTGCACGTCAATTTGAAAAAAACAAACGCATTACAGAAAAACAATGGAATACATTGATTCGTTTAGCTGTAACCTACGAAGCCCAACTCCCTGAATTGGATGCCGTCGCTAAACAGTTCGATTTTTCAGAAACACTCTCTCAAGCTCGGACTCAACGTGATGCCCAAGCATCGAACACCCCATCCGAACAAGCGGATCCCAAATTAGTCGCATTGTTAGCAGCGCTTGAAAAAGTAGAATTTACGCCTCCTGCAACAACTGGGGCGCGTGTGTTTAGTGAAGAAAAATTTGTAAAATCTATCATTGATCAAACCCATACAGGCAAAGTACTTTCCCCCAAACAACAAGCCACTTTAGCGCGCATGGTGGATAACTATGCAAGCCAAAATGAAGCGTTACATGAGTTGGCGGAAAAAGCAGAATTGCCGATTCGTAAAACGAAAGCGAATGCGCCCGAACCTATCAATGAAGAGCAAGTGGCAAAAATCAAAGATATGATCACGTTTTTAAGTGCATATACCGCATGGGATGCCCCTGTTAAGCGTGGACAAAAAACTTATGATGATGCGAGTTTCTTTGAGTCGATGAAAACACAATTTGAAGAAAACAAAACACTTTCTCCGCGTCAGTTCAATGCGCTCTTACGCATGTACGATCGTTACAGTGATGCAACGGGTAAAAAGAAAGAGACACGTCAAAAAATCTTCAATAATACCAAAGACACGGGCGATCAAACCAGCGAACTTTTAGCTTCATTGGAAAAAATCACCGAATGGGAACCTGGTAAAGGACGTTTTGATGATAAACGTTTTTATGAGTCCCTAAAAAAACAACACGATTCAGGTAAGATTTTATCTGAAAAACAACGTGATATCTTGTTTAAGATTGTAAAAAAATACACAACCAAACAAGAAGAAGCGTAAAAAAAACTTTTCCAAGACTCCTCATCCATTGAGGAGTCTTTTTTTATTTTAAACCCTTCGACTCTTTATAGCCTCAGTTT
>CAZIVM010000024.1:0-20801 GCA_964542845.1 uncultured Victivallales bacterium | reverse complement strand
CCACTTGACATACTTTCCGAAAATCAATTTTAACACAAAACGGGATATCCCCAATGAAGGAGAATAAGATGAAAATGATTCGTTACGCAGTTTTGATTACAATTTTTGCTTTTATTTCAACGTCAACTTTTGCACAAACGCGCGTGCGTCGTCCGAGCAATCCTGCGAACGAAAAAGCGCCAACGCCGATGCAAATTTCTTTTCCTAGTTATTCGGATGACAATTTGATTTCAGGTATAAAAGTTACCCCCGCCACCTACGAGGGCAAAGTGGTGCTTTATTACTATTTCAAACCGAGTTGTCCGGATTGCGTTCAGTATAATAGTGAAGTGCAACGTCTTCAGGATCAATATGGTTCATCAGGTTTGTTTACAGTGATTTGTTCCACTGTTGACGATCGAGATAAGTCTTTAGAATCAGCTGTAAAAGGCAAAAATTTTAATTTCCCAGTTTATTCAAAACTCAATATTCCTCAATGTCCTCCGATGAATGGAAAAAGTGGAATGTTGTTGATTACACATAAAAAAATGTATATTCGTGGCGGACACCCCTCGCGTGTTCTCCCTTACGTTTCTGAGGCAATTGATGCGGCGCGTGCGGATAAGAGTTTGCTCAAGGATGTAAAACTTTCAAAACATCGCGCGATTCTCAAAGTGATGGATCCGCCATGTGCAGGTGCCGAATCTGCAATTAACGGTTTACGTAAAAAAACTAATGATGAAGAAGCGGCAGCAATTGTTGCGGTATATGATAAATGGTTAGAGGGTAAAAAATCTGAAATTACAGAAGCGCTTGAGAAATCTCCGTTAAAAGCGATACAGTTGGTTAAAGAACTCAAAGTAATTGCGCCCTCAATCAAAGAGTACGACCCGACTGTTCTTGAGATTCAAAAAACACCTAAAATGAGTGTTTTAATTCAATCTCAATCTAAAATTTTAGCTTTTGATAAAATGATAGCTAAAGGGAAACTCCCTTCTCAAAAACAAATTGATGAAATTCGCAAGAAAGTTACCCCTTTTGATGAGAGCGAAGATAAGTATTTGAAAGCTGCTGCATCTGAATTAAATACAATGCTTGATGATATTTCAGTTTCGAAATAAAATAATTTAATGGCGCAGTGAATAAAAACACTGCGCTTTTTTATTGTGAGCGAATTAAACACAATTTCTTCGTCCATCATTTTGACGTAGTTTATAGCGATTTTTCTTTGAACTTTGAGATATTTCTTCATCGTTGGAGAACTGCATCTTAAAGAAACGTTTAATATCTGGTGACTCTTCGCACATTTTAACGCAGTGTTTATGAATGGCTTGTTTACTCATGCCACATGTTTCACCGATTTCTCGTAGGGTCAGTCCCCCCATTTTAGCCGCTAGAATGAAAACGCGCACGGGATGCGCATTGCAAAGTCGGATTGCTTCTGTAAAGAAACGTCGTATATGGTAGGCGCACTCTTGGGGGCCTTCTTCTTTAGGAGAACTGGCTTTGGAGGGATCGACTTCATGATGAAAGGGTTGATCAATATCAATTCCCATCGATTCGTAGGGGTCAACGAAGAGTGTACTTCCATTTTCTTCATTAAATTCAGCGACATGTCCGCTTTTATACTGCGCTTCTCCACAAGCGTATTTGAGTTCGCAAGTGGTACAATCGGGGTGTTTGAGATGTTTTTGTGTGCCGTAGCAATTCATGGTTGACTCCTCTGTTTATTATACAATAGCGCGTGTTTGCAAAAAAATCAAGTAAAGTTTGCAAAAAACTTTGCGAAAAATGCAAAGTAATAAACGCGAGTTGTCAACCTAATGGATTGTTTTCTTACGTAAATAGCGTCAATTTGAGATTAAAAACTTTGCAGTTTTAGCTTAGTTTGCTTTTGTAATCTGCATAAGTAAAATCTTTTGCAATCTCAATTTTACCTGTCTCAGAAGAATAATAAGCAATCGATGGGTGATGAACGCCATTAAAGAAAGTGGTCTTAACCATGGTATAGTGAGCCATATCTAAAAAAACTAATTTTTGCCCTATCTCAAGCGGTTTATCAAAACTAAAGAAACCACATTGGTCTCCCGCTAAACATGAATTTCCTGCTAATAAATAGGTGTATTCTTTCTCATTGGGTGCGCCAGCTCCTATAATTTCAGGACGGTAGGGCATCTCTAAAACGTCGGGCATGTGACACGACACACTGAGATCTAAAACTGCAATCGGATTCGCATTTTGAACAATATCCATCACTGTCGCAATTAAGACGCCTGTGTTGAGTCCGACCGCTTCGCCGGGTTCTAAATAAATTTGCGCTTGATATTTATCGTGATAACGTTTGACAAGATCAATTAAGAGATTTACATCATAATCGGGTCGCGTAATATGATGTCCGCCACCCCAGTTCAACCATTTCATGGGGTGATTTTTGATGATCGATTCAAAACGTTGATCAAAGACTTGAAGTGTCCGTTGCAATGCATCCGCGTTTTGTTGACAATGTGCGTGAAAATGGAGTCCGCTCACGCCCACTAGTGATTGATTTTCAAAATCGCAGGCACGAATGCCGAGTCGTGAATTTTGACCACATGGGTTATACAGATCAACCTCAGCTTCAGAGTACTCAGGGTTTACGCGTAATCCATATTCAATCTGGGGATTTGCATTTCGGATGCTTTCATGTTTTTTCCATTCGCGAAATGAGTTAAATATCACATGATTGGAAATTTTTACAATCTCTTGCAAATCGTGTTCTTTATATGCAGGGGAGTAGGTGTGCACCTCTTTTTGGAATTCTTCGTATCCTAAAATGGCCTCATTGAGTCCGCTCGCGCAGATTCCATCGAGGTAAGGTCGAATGTAGGGAAAGACAGAAAACATTGCAAACCCTTTTAACGCAAGTAAAATTTTTGCCCCACTTTTTTCACGCACATGTTGAAGAATTTCCATATTGCGTTTAAGGGCTTCGAGCTCTAACGCATAGCACGGGGAAGGGAGGGCGTTTAAAACTTCTTGAGGACAATATTGAAGATCGGTTTTCATGTAAACTCCTAAGGATTATGCACGAATGCTAATTTTTTGTTTATATAAAATATGTAGAATAAAATACAAGATAAGGAAGGTTGCAATTTCGATGACCCAGTCATAATAGGGACTTCCGATATATTGTTTGGTTCCGTACAAAAGTTTGTGCGCGACACCGGTATGCAATCCGATTTCGGTCATACAATATGCCAAAAGTGCATTGTAACCAATCACGCGCAGAAAGCCGAGTCCACGTGTCCATCTGAGAATGTCGGTCACCCCATAAAAAAGGGCAAGAATTAAAAACGAGTAACCCGCGGTACAAACGACCATTGAAGAGGTATAAAGCGGTTTGATAATGGGATGTGCTAAATGCCATACCCACCCTAAACATGCACAGGTGACACCCCAAATAATGAGGCGCTTAAGTTTTTGAATGTCTGAAAACTCTTTATTTTGAAGTAATTTTCCTGCAATAGCTCCAAAAAGGGTGAGTGCCGCAAACGATAGCGTAGATAGAATCCATGTGTAGTGATACCACGATGCAAATTTGATATTACCTTCTGGTGTAAGGGTCGCGTTATCACGAAAGCGACCCAAAATAAAATTATCAATTTGTTCAGCAATATTGCTCCCTTGTTGATAGTGATCACCGAAAATAAGAAAAACTGCCCAAAACCCGAGTAGAAATAAACATAATGTAATAATCTGACCCCGTAATTTGCAAAACATCATAATGGGGTACACAAAAAGTGTTCCTGAAGCAATCGCTTGCAATGTGTTGGTGTATAGGTAGATACGATTAGGATTGAGTGCCAAAAAGTTACCTTGTACAATGCCGCCTAAAAGCCATAGAATTAAAATGCGTTTAACAAGTCTAAAAATGAGATGAGGGGTACTCCATCCTTGTTTTTGATGACTCGCAATCGCAAATGGAATCGATGCGCCTGCTAAAAACATGAAAAGTGGCATCACCATATCCCATGCGGAAATTCCCACCCATGTTTTATGGGTGAGTTGGTTGCGGATGAATTCTTCAAAAGGGACTTCGCAACCTGCGCAAATTTTGAGGATAAAAGGGCCTAAAAACACCAAACAAAAGATGTCGAATCCGCGCAAAATATCTAATGATGCGATGCGTGGACTCGGCATTGTTTTTAACAATCCTTCATTTGAATCTGAAACGTTTATGTTGGGATTGTTCATGGGATCTTTTATGATACGATTGGATTATTATCGTTTTTTGTTTGATTGGGTTTGATATCAACGATGGGCGCTTCTTCTTTTGCTGGAGCTGTAGAAGATGGTTCTTCTTGTTTTTTAGGTTTTCTAACGCCAAAAATAGAATCACATGCTTTGCGATAACGCGCTTGTAATGCTTGGAAGTCTTCTTTCGGAACTGCACCAATTTCGTACCATTGAGCCTGAAGCACTTTGGCTTCATTGACAATTTCTTCGCGCGATTTAGGTGATTCTGCTAAGGTATTGAATGAGAGTAAAAACTCAAGTTCTTTCGCAATCGAATCAATAGAAAGCGTTAACTCTTCATTGTTATCATGATTTTTTTGATGCGGACTCATTTGCGCAAGACGCTCTAATTTCATGCAAATTTCGCGTTTGCGTTCAAGATTTGCACGGCGTTCACTCATGGCAGCATCAAATGAGGCTTTGCGGTTTTCAAAGAATGCGTTGCAAAGTTCATTCAACTGTTTATTTAAGGCCTCATCGCATGCGTGAAAACTGTGTCCTACAGCACGAAACTTTTGTTGTAACGCTTTGAGTTTTTCTGCGATTTCTTTTTGAGATTCGTCGGAGTTAAGAACTGTTTCAACTTCAGCAACAATGGATTCTTTGATTTGTTGATTCGCTTCGCGAACGTTGTTAAGTTGAGCGGAAATTTCATCGCGTTGGGTATGCCATGCATCGACTGCAGATTTAAAGCGCGTCATTAAGGCATCCATTTTATCCGTAGGGACAGGCCCAGTGGATTTCCACGTTTCAAACGCTTCATGCACTTCGCTATCCATTGTTTTTAGATTAGCCTCTTGAAGGTTTTTTGCGCAATTTTCAATCACAGAACATACTTTTTCTTTGATGGCTAAGTTTTCTGTTTCAGAAGCACTTGCACGCTGGTAAAAGGCTTGGATAAGCCCATTAAACGCTGTCCAAAGAGATTCTTCTTGTTTGCCTGCATATCCCGCTGTTTTCCATTCAGAACGGAGATTTTGAATGAGCTGTGAGCCTTCGCGCCATGCGAGATTTTCAAGTGCTTTGGCTTCGTCAATCAAACGATTTTTAAGTGCTTGTGCTTTTTCGAACTGACCCCGAATGTTATCAAAATGCGTATTGCGTTGAACATTGAATAGTTCAATCAAGTTTTTGAAACGTTCATTAATCGTTTCGCGCTCGGAAGCAGGAACAGGGCCTGTATTTTTCCAGGTTTCAAAGAGTTCGTTAAATTGCTTTTGTGCGCCTTTAACGTTTGAAAAACCTGCATCAACTAATTGAGAGATTGCATCGCAAATACCTTGTTTTGCCGAGAGATTTTCTTGACGTTTAATATCTTCTGCCCCGCGTTTTTCATCAAGCCACTTTGAAATGCCTTGCATTGCTTCATTAAAACGATTCCAAATTTCATCTTTCACTTCCATGGGGGTAGGACCAATGGCTTTCCACTCTTCCCAAAGCGCTTTATGAAATCCTAGAATTTCAGCAAAAATCGATTCTTGACCGCACCATTTGAGGTAGTCTTCTGCTTTTTCTGCTACTTTAATTTTGCGAGAATAGTTCGCCCAACGCTCCTCATTGATGGTGGCAAAGAATGTGCGTTTTTGATTAATAAACTCGTTTTCGAGTTTTTTGTAAACCGTATAAATACTATCTTTTTTAGAGGGATGAAGGGCTTGAATGGCTTCGATTTTGGTGTTGAAATCATCGATTTGATTTTTGATATTCTCGGATGTAATTTCAGTAGCGACAATCTCTTTGAGTTCGTTGACTAACGCTTCTAAACCTTGTGTTCGCGCGGCTTGTTTCTCTTTTTCAATATTTTCGGCTTCATGAAGTTTGGCATTCGCTATATTCATGGCTTCATTAAATTCAGCGCGAAGTGAACCATCAATTCCCTTTAAGGGTTTAATTAAATTTTCGAAGTCGCTTGAAATCGACTTAAGTTCATTGGGATTTGGAAGCGATTCTTGGGCATTGATTGCATTTATTTTATCTATAACTTTTTGTGCATCAGCAATCAAATCTTTTTGTTTTTCTTGAAGTTCTTCATGCTTAGCAATATAGTTTTTGATACGTTCCATGGATGCATTAAAACGCTTTTCATAGATATTTTTGATCGACTCTGGAAGAGAAGGGAGATTTTCGTAGGTTTCACGTAATTCCACAAATTGGGTTTCAATTTGTGGGAGGGAAAGCGTGTGTAATTCTTGCGCTAAAACATCAATACGTTGACAAACCGCATCCCAATCTGTACGCGATTCATTATTTTTTTCTTGTTGTTTGATTTTTGTTTTGAATCCTTCGTGGAGTTGCTGATAACGTTGATTAAGTGCATCATAACCTTCCGCAGCACGGGCAACATCTTCAAAAGTATCCCAATCTTCAATAAGTTTATTATAACGATCAAAAGCGGTGTACCATTGATCGCTATCGAGAATTTTTTCAATTTCGGATAAAGTATTCTCAAGACGCTGTAAAGCGCGCGTTCCACTATCTTTTTTCTGATCTTGAGAGAGTTGGTTAAAGCGTTTTTCGGCTTCTTCTTTTGCTTCCTCGTTTAAGGTGGTACTATTCATTATTGCGCGCAAAGTGTCTAACTGTGTAATTTCACGAATGATTTGACGCGTCGCTTTTTTACTCTGTAATTGACTCAAAAAAGCAATTTTTTGGGCGATGTCTGTACAATTTTGAAAGGACTCCCATGCATTTTGTGTCAACTCTGCGAGCGGAGATTTTTGAGTTTCTGCTTTATCAGAAGATTTAGAGGATGGGGTCTCGTCTGAGATAAGAATATAATTTAATAATTTTTTTAACATAAATCACCTTTTAATTGTTTATAAATTAAGGAATAACTTTGAAAAGTTGTGTGGGAATACCATCTGCGACTTTGCCTGCATCGCGTTCGGTAAATTTAATTTGGGTTCTCCAACCTTTTCCGCTAACGGAAAGACGTGAAATGACCCATAATTTGTTTTCAAGTTGAGCAACATCTTCAATTTCGAGTGCGCGATAATAAGTTGTTTCGTCTTTTTTGTACCACTCCACACGAATGGGAAGACCATAACTTGTTGCGATCCAAATTTTGACACGTTCTTCTTTTTTGGGCGACTGAAGTTCAAGGATACGACACTTTTGGAGTCGAATTGTTTCTTGAGGAAATTCCTTCACTAAATCCCAATATAAAAAAGAGAAGGTTAAGTCATCGGGTTTCACGCCGAAACGAGGTAACTCTTTTTGAGAGTCTGGATTTTTCGCATCGACGCTTGTGCTTCCTTCTTTGGCTTCAAAAGCTTGCGACACCGTATAGAGTTCGCTATCACCGATGATCAGTTGTGAAAAAACGCGTTTAGGCGTGGCACGCATTGCCAAATAAACTTTGCGTTCTAACATGCTTTCGCCCGTACGTTTATGAATAATTGCGCCCGAAAGTTTTCCCCAGTTTTCTTGAACGGGTTGTTTGCGTGCCCAATCCAAAAATGTTTGAGTGGGGCATGTTTCAACTGAGAATTCGGTGTCTTGCGCGATGATTGCACACGGTAGAAAAGTGGCAATAATAACTAAAATGGATAAACAAAATTTCATAAAATCCCCCTTTAATTGGGGTATCACAACCCTTAGGATTGTGATACTTTGATGGATGCGTCTGGATTCAACGCAGAGAAGTAAGAAACATGGGTTGGATATGCAAATTCAAGCCCTTCAGCGTTGAAGCGTTCGAGAATTTTCATGTTTAAATCACTATTCCATTTGCCGAAATTCCAAATATCGATGGGTAGACGTTTCCCGTTTTCATCGAGATTAAAGTACCAGCAACTCATTTTAATCGTAATCGCATACGCATCAAAAGAGTTAAATCCAATACGAGGTGGGAAGTCGGTTTGTTGTCCAGGAGAAGTTGTGACAATTTCGCGAAGGATTTCAATTGCGCGCGCCATTTGTGCTGGCGTTGTTTGATAAATAAGACCCAATTCAAGGTTAAGACGCATAAAGGGGCGTTCTGTCACGTTGATAATGACTGCGTTGGCACAATTTTTGTTTGGGACTGTGATGAGGTGTCCTTCAGGATTACGAATGCGTGTTGAACGGAAACCAATTTGTTCAATCGTCCCTTCAACGCCATCCATTTTGACGAAATCGCCTTTTTTGAAAGGTTGGTCGAATGCAATCATTACAGACCCAAAGACGTTGGCAACCGTGTCTTGCGCGGCAAAAGCGATCGCCAAACCGATAACCCCAGCACCCGCTAATAATGCAGTGATGTCGAAGCCTAATCGATCTCCAACATAAAGTATGGTTGCACACACAATAATAATTTTGAGAACCGTCGAGAAAATAACTAAGAAAACTTCGCGTGCGGTGTTTTCTGCTACCATCGCTTTTTGTCGTAATAATTTTGAGATAACGGTTGTTAATTTATACGCCGTAATTGCAAAAATAATCACTTCAACAGCAATAAAGATTTGCCAGTATTTGAGTAGTGCCTCTTTGCCTGCAGGGGCAAGTATCGGACGGAGTCCTACATAAATAGGCAACAACCCAGCAATACACGCAATGCCAGGTGCTAATGTAATACTAAAAAGTTTAGCCGTATCAACGTCGGCAATATGATCTACGATAGTGTGGAATCCTTTTGCAATCACTGTTTTAATTAAGTAATAGAGGAATACCCCCACAAGAATACCTAGGATAGCAATAATGAATCGTTCAATAGTGAAGCCTTCCCAGGTGATAATTTGGGTGAAAATAGTATGGATATCACGGAATGTGGCTCTTAACCCTTCGGTATCAGAGGCATTGGCCATGAGTAAATCGTTATGTAAGAATTTTGCAATTTGCGAGGAGTCTTGCAGTGCGGAATCGGTTGCAGTGGAATCGACCATTGCTGTTCCCAAGATCGGGAGTGGGATAGAAAATAATTTTTTAAGGTTTGCGAACATTTTATTTCTCCGAGTTTGAGTGAACCAAATAAAAGGTTGGGATGCAAACATCCCAACCTGCAACATATTAAAGAATATGAAAATTAGATTTTCATCTCAATTTTCATTGTTTTACGAGCTTCTTCAGTGATTTTTTCAATGGAATCAACCACTTTACGTTGTTTAGCTGCGTTTTTCATCTCTTCAGTCACGAGGATATCGCCTGTTGTTTTAGGTGTAGGTACAACCAAGATGTGTGAAGCATTGACTTTGTCAGCGGTAGGATCAGCATCTAACTGGATGATATGGAAACCAAATGATGATTCGAAAACATCACTTACATCCCCTTTTTGTTTCAATGCGAAGGCTGCTTTTTCGAAAGCAGGATCCATACGACCTTTTCCGAATTCGCCTAAAGATCCGCCACTTTTACCAGATGGACATGCTGAGTTTTCTTTAGCTGCAGCAGCAAAGTCGCCACCCGCTTTAATGTCGCTTGCAATTTTTTCTAACTTAGCTTTTGCTTCTGCTTTGCATGAATCTGAAGCCATTTGCATCAATGCATTAGGGGCCATGTTAGCTGTAGTCTCGAGGAGTTCTGTATCTGTGAGTTCGATTGTAGGAACGATTTTTTCGCTAATCCAAAGTTGGATAGAAGCGTTTTTAAGCGTGGTAGGATCTTCGAGGAGTTCTTTAACATAATCATCGAATTTTTTACCTTGTTTTTCCATGCCATCTTTAATTTCAGCAAGTTTATCTGCAGGGATTGCAGAAATTTCTTTATCTAAGAATTTTTGAGCAGTTTCTTTGGTTTGTGGGTAACCTGCTTCGATGGCTGCTTTAGCAACGATTTCGTCATTGATCATGGAATTGACAATCATGTCGCGAACAGCTTCTTTAGTGGTCAAGCGTGGAACAACGCCAAAAGCAAACTGTGGGTTTGCTGATGATAAGGCGTCTACATATTTGATCACTTCTGCGCGTGTGATTTCTTTGCCATCGACAATCGCGACAACTTCTGGGAGCATTGATTCAAAATCAGGGCGTTGGGGCATTTGCATATCTTGCATTGAAAAGTCCTTTGTTTTTGGGGTTAATTTCGCTTCTTCGTTTGAACAAGCGATAGTAGTTGATAATAATAATGATAAGAGAAGTAATTTTTTCATTTACCTTTCCTTTCTTTGGGGTTAAAATTATTTCTTATTTAAAATCGGTTGATGATTATTTTTATAATAGACGTCAAAAAGTTGTAAATGTGGCGCACGAAGTTGAATTTCTGTGAGAATAACATCAGCGTAAGGGCTTTTACGACGTTTCATCTCTTCAAGGTCAAGCCACAAGAGGAGATCAATTTTACGCGCTTCACGACGTAATATTTTGCGGTGATTGTACATGCAAATGCGATAAAGAGGCATCAATTCTTCCGCAAACGCCCCATTTAAATCGATTTGTTTTTTGATGCGTTCAAGGCAAATTTCACTCATTTCAGAATTTTGAATATTTTCGACGGCTTCAATCAGGTTTGCAATTTCATTGAGTTCAAGAAGTTGGCCGTTGAGTCGACGCAACGCAACATCCCCTTTGCCACTTTGGATATAAGCCTCGGAGGTTGCGTAGGCTTGCTCAAATTTTCCAGAGTCGATGAGCGACTGAATTTTTTGAGTTAACGCATTGATTCGCACTTTATGACAACTATTATCAAGGAATAGATTTTCTGAGTCGAGTTGATAAAGGGCTTCGAATGTCGGTGTTGCTTCATCGAATTTTTTTTGTTGAGCTTGTTGCATGGCAACGACGGTAAGTTCGGCGCGAGCGATATCTTCGTCAATTTCTTTGCGGGCGGCATCTTCAGAACATCCAGTCGTGAAAACGACGCCACATAATATAATGATGTACAAATATTTCATGATGATTAACTATCCTATCCTATTTTAATATATTATATAAGATACTCCAACTCTGCTTATTTTACAACCCTTATTGATTTCAAATTGCACTTTTTTTAGTTTTTTTTGATTCTTTTTTCAAAAATGATTGGAATTTTCGAAAAACGGGTGTATTTTATTATTGCGAAACTATCGTTTAATCTACAATTTAACTTAGGAGTCTATCATGGGTCAACAACTCAATAAAGGCGAAAAGCAAAAACGTCGTAAAAGCTATGTTGCACGTTGCAAAGCACGCGCATTAGCTGCAAAAGCGGCTGCTAAAAAAGCAAAATAATGCTTCATTTGCATCCAAGAGCCCTGCATTGTTAACAGTGTCGGGCTTTTTTTATTTTAAACTTTAAGAACAAGGAGTGATTATGAACTACTTGAAAAAAACTGGACTTCCCTCAATCGTTTTAGCACTCTTGAATATTGTGTTTGGTTGTTTGGGAACGTTGATTATGGGACAATATCGTAAAGCGGTTTTATTATTTTTATTTCATGTGATTTTTGTCTGGGTAGGCATAGGCATTATCACGTTGGCACTTTCGATAATCGATTGTTATCTTACCGCGGAAAAAGTCCACGCAGATAAACTGGTTGAGTCCAACGAATATTCGCTTGAAGTCCTCTATAAAATTATGTCGATTTTTGATTCGACAGCGGTTTATAAAAAATAATCAATTATACGAAGATTTATCGTAATCGATCTATTCTGCATCGACTATTGTAATAACAGCGTTTTTTGTTTGGTGATTACCCATGCACTATCTTGGGCTTTAAGTTCGTACGATTCGCGCGAAAAACTGTTTTTCCCTTCATAGTAACCCCCAATGGCAAATGCGCTATCTTTATAAATATCGAGTGAGTCAATACGAAAAATGATCCCACGTTTTTTCGGATGATCAAAATCTTGGATCGTGATGTAGTCATTGCGATCGCTGGGAATAATCGCTTGTGAATAGCGTCGTAATTTGATGGGTGTTTTTTGCAAGAGTACAAAAACATATTCAGGCGGATTGGCATCTTTATACTGCAAATAAAAATAATCAGTGTTCCATTGTGCGCTTGAACAATTATTGTCGAACTGATACGCGTAAATGGTTGACATCACCACATTTCGTGTTAACTCATCGCCTTCAGGGACTTGGATTGAATAACATGCCGTGAAAAACGCAATAAGAAGTCCAACCATATATAAATGCCATTTTGTTTTGAAAATAGAGAATATACGCATTGGACTCTTCCCAAAGTGTTTATGAATTATTTGATTTGGCTGAGGCGTTCCCACATGTGCAGAATTGCCGATTCCGTCTCTTCCCAGCTAATACAAGCATCCGTAATGGAGAGTCCGGGGGTAAGTTCGCAAAGATTTTCAGGAATTTCTTGACGTCCTTCTTTAATATTACTCTCAATCATAATACCTACGATATCTGTTTCGCCATTATTGATGCGTTGGTCAAGCACCTCTTCGGCCACGATGGGTTGTCGACGAGGATCTTTATTGGAGTTGGCATGACTACAATCCACAATAATATTTGATTTGACATGATTTTTTTCCATCACTTCTTTTGCAAACGCAATGTGTTCTTTTCCATAGTTGGGGCCTGTTTTTCCGCCACGCAAGACAATATGTCCATAAGCATTTCCACAGGTTGAGAAAACAGCAACATGGCCTGCGCTGTTGAGTCCGATAAAAGAGTGAGGGGCGTTTGCCGAACGAATGGCCTCAATCGCAACATTGAGCGAACCATCTGTTGCATTTTTGATTCCTATAGGCATAGAGAGACCACTTGCCATTTGGCGGTGGGGTTGTGATTCCGCCGTACGGGCACCAATCGCGGCCCATGAAACTAAATCGGCAATATACTGTGGAATAATTGGTTCGAGAATTTCAGTGGCAACAGGTAACCCTAAGTCCACAATTTCACGCAACATTTCGCGTGCTTTACGAATTCCGCGTTCAATATCGTTGCTTTTGTTGAGATGGGGATCATAAATCATCCCTTTCCAACCTAAAATGGTGCGGGGTTTTTCAAAATAAGCGCGCATAACGATTAAGATTTTATCTGACACTTTGTCGCTTAACTTTTTGAGTCGACGTGCATATTCAACGCCATCTTTTTTGTCATGGATAGAGCAGGGGCCCACAATGACAAGAAAACGATCATCTTTATGATCAAGAATATCCATGATTTCATGACGACTTTTAATCACTTGTTTCGCGTGTTTAGGCGTAACAGGAATTTCTCGGATAACAGTAGCAGGAGACGACATCGATGCACAAGAGACGATGTTGACATTTTTTAACTTCGTTTGTAACATAATAATATACGGGGGTTAAAATTCACGAAATTGATACTTATACGCTTTATAATATACACGCAATGCGAACAAAGTCAAATGATTTCGTCAATTTTTTACTTTATTCTTGTTCTTCGTCCCCAAAGATTAATTTGTAGGGAATGAAGATAGGGGTTAATGCCACCATCACGGTAAGCGATGTTATCCCTGTGGCCCACAAAATGGAAGTCCCTGCAATCGTGAGAGGGGCGTCTACAATAACACCATCAATAATGGCTAACGTAAGCCATCCATTTTCGTTGGGCGACTTCTCTTGATAAACTTCAGGATAAAAACAGTGTGTTTCATCGGTTTGAATGAGGTGTCGGTTTTCATAACTATAATGAACATGCGGCGGATAAAGAATGGGAAACTTTTGTGCGCGTTCAAGATTAATGGGACCTGATTGCACCGTCTGATACAATCGTTGTGGGGAACGTACGGCTTCGGTATCGGATGCGGGCGGAGGCGGTGTACTTGATAATAAATAATACTCTTCAGAAACGCGCGCCCAAACATATTCTGTTGGGTATAAATTCGGATTTATCGGCGTGTAACGATCGGGTGAAAACATAAAAAATCCTAAGTACATATTCATCATTTGTGTTCGGACGCGATAAGGGACCACGCGCGCATGAACGTAGTAGGTACTATCTAGTAAATAGATCGTTTGGTCAGAGGTTTGGGTGATGTCGGCAAAAAAGGTCACTTCCCCTGTTTCGGCAATCCGGCAACTCGTACGCGAGACAAAACATCCCGTCGTTTGCAACAAAATCAATGCGATTAAACATAAACGGATATACACGCGCGCCTCCTTTGATGAGATTAGGGGGCTTTAATGGTGACTTGATGGGTGGATTCACATTCGCCATTGGCGTCATAAATACGCGCTTCATAAGTGGGGGCAGGAATGTATTTAGATACTTTTCCTTCGCCTGTTAAACGCATAAAAGGTTCGCCCTCAACATCGATCCATAAGACTTTATCTTTCCCGGGTAGTGTGATTTCCGTATTCGGAAGTTCAACCGTATAAAGGTTATTAATGTTGATTGCAGGGATGGAATAATCGTCGGCTTTCCACACCATGATGAAACTTTTGGGTTTAGGGCGACGTGCCACCGCTACAACAGAGGTGTGCCAATGTTTAATATTGGTGAATTTTTTCACTTTGTCACCGACCCAGTCGCGATTACGCGGATCGGAGGGCGATGCGCCTTCAAACAACCATTGATCATCCCAATATTCGATCCAGTTGTGATTGCCCGAACGATCCGTCCATAACGCTACCCCTACAAAACGAGAGGGGACAGCGCATGCGCGAAGTGCGTCCGCAAGAATAATGGATAACCCTGTGCAACTTGCAAATTTTGCTTCAATAGATTCGCGTGGAGATTGACAAGGCTTAGGGCGTTTCGTTGCGTGATAAGTAACATCAAGATCTTTAAATGCACGTTGATTGAGATATTGAACCGCTTCGGCGGGTGTTTTGCAGTTTGCAAAGACGTCTTTAGCAAATTTTTCATAGAAGAGTTTACGCCATGCGCTACGCTCTTCGTTAACGCACCCGAGTGGAAGCACATAATTGATAAATAAATCGAACGAGACTTTTTCTTTCCAAGGACACTCGTTCCATGCTTTATACGCATAGATTGCATTCTCTGCTAAGAAATCGCTTTGATATTGTGTCATTAGTTCTTTGGGTTCAAAAATGATGGAGGCCAAAACGCAATGTTTTTCTACATCTTGTGTACAAAGTGCAAGCGCATCTTGAATCACATTTAAACGCTCTTTCATACGGAAAAGTGCAGCTTTAAGCTCGGGGGTTTCGGGGGCGAAACGGGGATCTTGTTCAAAGAAATCTGCAAGGGTTGTAATGGTGTTGTAGTAGAGATGTGCGGAATCGATTTTTCCGCGATTTTCTGTAATGGTAAAACGAATAGGGGAATCGGTTAAGCAGTATCCATTGGGTGTTAATTTAATAAAATTGTCTGCAAGGATGGTGTAACTATCAGTTCCTGAAGTGGTAAACGTTGGATTTTGGAGACTTTGAGGGAAAGGGATGTAGAGTGAACTGGGCCATTTTCCATCGACTAAGGTAGAGAGCGTAAACTCAAACTGACCTTCGTGAACTTTTTTGATGTCAAGTTTAAGTTGTTGAGGTAAACGGAAAATTTGTGCAGGGTCACCATAACAAGCCACCACATCGCGATCAAAAAGTAAACCGAGTTTGCGTTGAATTTCAGGGGTCATTTTGGATGCTTTTAAGGTATAAAATGCAACGCTTCCGAGTTGGTTAACATCGTAGTTATCGATGTTGGCATATAAGATTTCAGGATGATTTTTTCTTAAGTCTTCAATAATATCTGTGTTGGCAAAATGGAACGCTTCGTTTGGGGTATAAAATCCGCGAGGAGTTCCCACAAACTTATGAAGTGTTCCCCAACCTTGTTCTCCAAACCAAGTGAGAACAGTGTATCCAATAAACTGATATGCGCCCCCTGTGCGCATCCAACTGGTTGCCATGCAATCTTTTCTGTCAATATCGCCAATCAGACAGTTGCCAGCACCGATGTAAACTTTGGGCTCGTTATTAACTAAATAAAAGGTATCTTTTTGAATATTTTCGCAATAAAGTTTGGCGTCAGCCGTGTGTTTAAGTTTCATGTTAGGGCCTTTGTACCCCATATCCCAGTCGTGTTGCGTGGCGTGTGCTGACGTTGCGATGATTTGTGGATTGAGTTCTTTCATCGCATCTAAGAAACGTTGTGTGTTGTCGTTGTCGCATTTGACACGCACCGCAACGGTATCACTCTCTTTAACGAGTACTGTTCCGCGAAATGATTCATCGAAAGAGATCGCTTTATGGAAAGGATTGAGATCGACTTGTGCGGTCGCATCAACCATTCGTTCGACGGTGATTGGGGTATTAAATTGGGCAATGCGCAAGGCATCACTGGCATCATAACCCGTTACGATGCCCCAAAAGGTGTCGAAGTAGGGATCGTTGTCAAGTTCACGACACATGCGCGAAATTTTAACAGTGTTAATATGCCCAGCTTCTTCGGGCGTCATAACAAACGCGGTGTATTTGGGCATCACTACGGCGAGTTCATGCGCCACTTCATTGATACTGTTTTTCCAAAGTAGAATTGCTGCATCATGTTTATCTTCAAGCGTTTCTGCAACTTCTCTCCAATCACGTTGGGCATAAGTGCTTTCTGAAATCACCACGACATAATTTTTAGGGCCTGATATTTCTGAAATAAAATTAAGCGCAGGCGTCTCTTTCTGACACCCTAAAAGCGTAAGCGTTACTGCCGTAAAAATAATGCCTAAAATAAACAGTGGATTTTTTTTCATGAGCAATCCTTTATAAAAAAAATGTGATGTAATAATAAAGTATAATGTAAATAAAAGAGAACCGACGATTATTCAGTTGGAGTATCGTCGGTTTTTTTCATGTCGCTTTTGACCATTTCAACAACGCCAGCAAATTTATTGACATTGCTTGGGTCAATTTCCATTAATGTTTCATGCGCATCTAATACGGTCTCTGCATGGGTTTGATTGTCGACTTTTGCGCTCGCTAAATCGACCATGAGTTTTGGAACAGGTACCGTATCTGTTTTTTGTGTTTTTTCAACAAAGTCAAACAGTTTTTTGATGCCCAATCCCGCTAAAAGTCCTTGATTAAAATCACTTGCATTTTGAATGACGGCGGTAATGCCTGCACGTTTGCATGTGATTGCAAGTTTAGAAATAATTCCCATAAATGTGGAATCCATTCCCGTGCAGTCGGTCATATCCAACGTTGCGGATTCAAGTTCATCGGGTTCAAGACTCTTAATCATATCCAATAAACCTGATGAACAGTCAAACGTCGCACGTCCCATAATGCGTGCCATAAATTCGCCTTTATCGTAAGATACCAATACTTCAGCTTTTTTACTCATATTCAACTCCTTGGTTATTTTTCAAGAATCGCTTTAATACGACGAACACCACGTGATGAAGATTCTTCTTTTTGAATCTTAAATTTAACGAGTGCTTCAGTATTTTCTGCGTGAGGTCCACCACATACTTCCATTGAGAAGTTGCCGATACTGTATACTTTAACGCATGCACCGTAACGATCTGCAAATAAACCAATTGCGCCAGCGGCTAATGCATCATCAAAGCTCATTTCTGCTACCGTAACAGGATGTTTTGAATCAATGGCTTCGTTAACAATTTTTTCAACTTCCTGAATTTGTTCAGGGGTCATTTTGTCAGGATGTGAGAAGTCGAAGCGAAGACGATCCGCGGTGATGTTTGAGCCTTTTTGTGCCACGTGATCTCCGAGAACAAGGCGTAATGCTTTGTGCAAAAGATGGGTGGCGGTGTGTAAAGCTGCTGTTGCATCAGAGTGGTCGGCAAGACCCCCTTTAAATTTTTGCTCAGCCCCTTTGCGTGAGAGCTCTTGGTGTTGCTCAAATGCTTTGTCAAAACCTGCTTTGTCCACTTTGAAATCGTGTTCAGCAGCCATCTCTTCGGTTAACTCAATGGGGAATCCAAAGGTCTCATAGAGATAAAATGCGTTTTTGCCCGAAATGATTTTGGTTTCGACAAATGCAGGCACTTTTGCCATGAGTTTTTCAAACTCTTTAGTCCCTTTTTCAAGGGCAGCAGCAAAGCTTTTTTCTTCGATATCGAATTCTTCAATAATTTGTTTTTTGTTGTTTTCTAATTCTTTGTAGAAGTCACCATATTCACGAATAACAACTTCTGCAAGTTGCGCAGTGAAGTTTTCAGTCACACCTAACTTGCGCGCCTCACGAATCGCACGGCGAATCAAGCGACGAAGCACGTAGCCTTGATCCACTTTCCCTGGGGTAATGCCATCGCCCATGATAAATGTTGCCGCACGAAGGTGTTCCACCACAATGCGTTCGCCTTTGCAACGCATCACAGGGGTATCAATGCCTCGAATTTCATCAAGTTTGGCAAACAAGGGGGCGAAAATTTCGGTGTCGTAACAAGAGGCTTTTCCTTGGAGAATCGCAGTAACACGTTCTACGCCCATACCTGTATCGACATTTTTTTGTGCAAGAGGCTCATATTTGCCTTCCGCGGTTTTGTTGTATTCCATGAAAACATCGTTCCAAATTTCAACCCAACGTTTGTCGGAGGGATCAAACACTTGTGGGGTAGGGAGTGGTCCTGTCCAGTAGAACATTTCGGTGTCGGGACCACAAGGACCTGTTTGCCCTGCAGGACCCCACCAGTTATCTTTTTTGGGGAGTTTGGCAATGCGGTCTGGTGAGATACCGTGGCCGATCCAAAGATCATACGCTTCTTGATCAAATGGGGCATCTTCATCTCCAGCAAAAACAGTAAATGCAAGGCGTTCGAGTGGGATTTTGAGCCCAGTTTCGCCTGTTAAAAATTCAAAACTATAGGCAATGGCTTCTTTTTTGAAGTAAGCACCTAATGACCAGTTGCCAAGCATCTCAAAAAAGGTGAGGTGAACGGGATCGCCTACTTCATCAATGTCGCCCGTACGGACACATTTTTGACAGTCGGTCAACTGGGTGCCTGCGGGGTGCTTTTCGCCCATAAGATAGGGGACAAGTGGGTGCATTCCAGCCGTGGTGAAAAGGCAGGTGGGGTCGTTGTCAGGGACAAGAGGTGCCGATTTAATGACGGCATGGCCTTTGGACTGGAAAAAATCTAAAAATTTTTGACGAAGTTCTTTAGCTTTCATGTGACAAAATCCTTGGTATTTTAAAGTTGTATAATATTTACGCTTTATTTTTAAGCTATGTAAGATACACGCAGATTGATAGCTTTTCAAGTCGATATACTCAAAAAAATAAAAAATTTCACTTTTTTTTAAATTGGATTGGCAATTTTAAAAAGGTGATGTATATTATATAACGCAAAAGTACCGTAACACCCCGATCCTCGGTTACATTGCATATCGTAACTCGTGTCTTCGGACATCTCAACTTGACAACTCAATTAAAGATGAATCACAATGAAAACTTATTTGGCTAAAGTGGGCGAAATTCCACACAAATGTATCGTCGTTGATGCAAAGGGTGCTCCCCTCGGTCGTCTTGCTGTCGTTGTAGCAAATGCGCTCCGCGGTAAAGATAAACCTACATATACTCCTCACATTGACACTGGCGATTTCGTTATCGTTATCAATGCAGCAGAAGTTCTCCTTACTGGTAAAAAGAACACCGATAAAACGTATGAATCATTCAGTGGATTCCGTGGTGGTCGCAAAGTGGTAACTGCAGATGAAGTACGCGCAAAAAATCCTGAGCGTATGATTCGTGAAGCGGTTTGGGGCATGATGCCCAAAGGTCGTTTAGGCCGTTCAATGTTCCGTAAACTCCGCGTTTATGCAACTGCAGAACACCGTCACGCTGCACAAAAACCTGAACTCAAACAAATCTAATTTAGGAGATTATATCTATGGCTAAGAAAGAAATGATTTGGGCTACAGGTCGTCGTAAATGCGCATCTGCTAGTGTTCGTATCTGTGATGGTACAGGAAAAATTACAATCAATGGCGAAGATGGCATTGCTTACTTCAATACTGACGCTGTAATGGGTTATGTTACCCAACCTTTACGCCTCCTCGGCAAAGCATCTGAGTTTGACGTTGTTGCTACTGTTAAAGGTGGTGGCTTGATGGGTCAAGCTGGCGCAGTTCGCCACGGTGTTGCACGCGCTTTGATTAAACAAGACGAAACACTTCGTCCTGCACTTAAAGCTGCTGGCATGTTAACACGTGATGCACGCGTTAAAGAGCGTAAAAAATCAGGTCAACCTGGTGCACGTAAACGCTTCCAATTCTCAAAACGCTAATCTGTTTTTGGAATTTATACGAGAGGTTTATCCCCAAGTGGTGTAAACCTCTTTTTTGCATCCTGGATGCGATGTTAAAAAAAATGACGCCAATATAGCTCAGTTGGTAGAGCAATTCATTCGTAATGAATAGGTCGCGGGTTCAAATCCCACTATTGGCTCCAATATTTCAATCGTAATGTGTTCAATATGAATCCATTACGATTTTTTTTGTTCACCTTGTTTACGCAATTTTCTGTTAATTACACTATGAATACACTTGTATAATTTGAAAAAACATACGCTACATAATAAATTAACTTTAGACAAATTATTTATTTATGAACATCATATAATTCTTGAGTTTTTCCAAAATCTGCAATCACTGCAATACACGATCTTGACTTAGGTGTTCCTATTTTTCTTCGAATAAGAGATAATATGCGTTTAATTGATAATATTGGCTTAAAAATAGAAATGTGAGTTTCTAATGGAACTCCATCAATAAGATAAAAATCAGTAGGATTAAAACCTGTTGATA
>CAZIVM010000023.1:0-20884 GCA_964542845.1 uncultured Victivallales bacterium | reverse complement strand
CAAAAATTGCCCAAGTTGTGGCGCAATCGTAAAATATATTGACCCGGTCATAAAAGAAAAACAATTGATTGAACTTCCTCAAAATGAATATAAAAAAATGGATTTTAGTCTTTCAAATGATTCTTATACTCAACAATATGTTGAAAATAAAAGCCGTGTTGTTTATGTTCTTTTGGGTATATTTTTAGGAACTCTTGTCGTTCATAATTTTTATGCAGGATATATAGGACGAGGAATAGAGCAATTATTAATTACGTTATTTTCTTTTGGAATTTTGTGGTTTATTACTGGACTTTGGGCCATCATTGAAATATGTGTTGTTACCAAAGATGCAAAAAACGTTCCCTTTTGTTAAGTACACTATGGAAGAGTTAAATTTTGCTAGAATTGACAAATTTCTGTTGGATTCCTTTATTTTTGTTGTTGATTATGATAGGAATGTTGTCTAGTAGGAAAAAGATGGGAAAAAAGCGGGGGGAGGGGCGTTTGGGACTTGACAAAGCGGAAAGTGCGTCTATATTATTATAATGTATTCTCGCTTATGAGTAGCGACACCCTCCAAAACGTGGAATCGTTCGATATCAGTTTTCAACCCCAATTTGACAGTTGATATCGCGGTTCCGCAAGGTGTACTCAAAGCGCGAAATATCGCTTCAACGGGATTTCCTCCCACTCACGTAACACAAGGATTTATCATGTTACAAAAAGATTACATCAACATCGAAATCGCCCCAGGTAAGACCATCGAAATTGGCACTGGCAAAATTGCTATGCTCGCTAATGGTTCATGTACCGTTCGTATGGGCGAAACCATCTTATTGGTTACCGCTTGTTCCGCAGCGTCTAAACCCGGAACCGACTTCCTCCCACTTCAGCTCGACTACCGCGAAAAATTCTCTTCAGCGGGTCGTTTCCCCGGTGGATTTATCAAACGTGAAGGTCGTCCTTCCGAAAAAGAAATCTTGACTTGCCGTGTGGCTGACCGTCCGATTCGTCCTTTATTCCCTAAAGGCTTTTTCGACGATATCCAAGTTTGTGGTTTAACCCTCTCTTCTGATGGTCAAAATGATCCAGACGTCCTTTTAATGGTGGGTGCATCGATGGCACTTTGTCTTTCAGACCTTCCTTTCCAAGGCCCAATCGGTGCTGTGCGCGTCGGTTACATTGATGGCGAATTTATCGCGAACCCCACACACGCTGAAATGAAAAAAAGTTCATTAGACCTCATTTATGCGGGTCTTCCCGATAAAGTGATTATGATTGAGGGTGAATCTGATGAAATTTCAGAAGAGCTTCTCGAAGCAGGTATGCGTTTCGCAAACGAAATTGTGATTAAACAATGCGAAGCTCAAAAAGAACTTGCCGCACGTTGTGGACGTCCTAAAAAGACCCCAAATCTCAACCCTATCCCTGAGATTGTTACCGACTCTATGAACGCTTTCTTAGGCCCCAAAATGCACGATGTTTGCATTATCCCTGGCAAAGAAGCCCGTCAAGCTGCATTAGATGTGATTAAAGAAGAATATAAAGCATCTATCGAAGGAAAACCAGAGTTTGATGCTCTTGGCGACGATTTGAAAATGCACATCAACCGCGTTTTCGATAAAATGGTTCAAGATGCCATTCGTAGCGCAATCTTAGACGAAGGATTCCGTCCTGATGGTCGTGGAATCACCGATCTTCGCGCCATTTCATGCGAAGTGGGCGTCCTCCCTATCGTTCACGGAACAGGTTTATTCGCTCGTGGCGAAACACAAGCATTAGTTGTCGCAACCTTAGGTTCTGATGGCGATGCACAAGAATACGATCCTATCACAGGTGGCAACGATGAGAAAAAATTCTATCTCCACTACAACTTCCCGAACTATTCTGTGGGCGAATGTGGCCGTATTATGGGCCCAGGACGTCGTGAAATTGGTCACGGGGATTTAGCTGAACGTTCTTTGGCTAAAGTGATCCCTGCCGACTTCCCATACACAGTTCGCTTGGTTTCCGAAGTGATGATGTCAAATGGTTCAACCTCTATGGCGTCTGTTTGTGGCGGAACGCTTGCGTTGATGGATGCAGGTGTACCTATCACATCTCCTGTTGTGGGTATCTCTTGTGGTTTGGTCACGGATAAAGCAACGGGTAAAGAGTTAATTCTTACAGATATTATCGGTGCAGAAGACCACTTCGGCGATATGGACTTCAAAGTTTGTGGTACACGCAAAGGGATTACTGGCTTCCAGCTCGACTTAAAACTCCCAGGTATCTCTATCGACTTGTTAGCCCAAGCGATGAAGCAAAACTTGGAAGCACGCGATAAAATCCACACCATGATTACTGATTGTATTGCAGAACCCCGTAAAGATATTGCAACAACTGCACCTCGTTTCCACACCATGAAAATCAATCCAGAAAAGATTGGTGCATTGATTGGTCCTGGCGGTAAAAATATCAAAGGTATCACAGAAGCAACAGGTGCTAAAATTGATATCAATGACGATGGTACAGTTAACATCTTTGCTGCCAACGCTGATGTTTTGGCCGACACCGTTTCACGTGTTGAGTCATTCACTGCTGAAGCAGAAATTGGCAAAGTATATCGTGGTAAAGTTGTATCCGTTAAAGACTTCGGTGCATTCATTGAACTCTTCCCTGGATGTGAAGGACTTCTCCACATTTCTGAAATGGCAGATTATCGCGTTGCACAAGTCACTGATATTTGCAATGTTGGCGATTTAGTCACAGTAAAAGTGGTTGATATCGACCGCGGTTCAGGCAAAATTCGCTTGAGTCGTAAAGCTGCATTAGCAGAAATCTAATAGATTATAAGGCATAGGACGTTAAAATCCTATGCCTTTTTTTAGGTTATCTCTCAAACACTGTAATTAGATTTTGCAGTCTTTGAGAGATTTCCTTAATTATAATATATTATAATGTAACGAAAGGTGATAAAATGATTAAAAGTTGTGTTCTAAGTTTAATGATGTTAGGTACGTTGGCGTTTGGCGCAAGTAGTGATTCGCAGATGTATGTTTTTGAAACCAAAGAAGCGATGGTTAATGCTCCATCCCCCATTTATCAAGGTTCAACTATTGGCAAATTAAGCTTTGGAACAGTTCATTTTACACACGAAGATGGAACGCCTTGGTTTCCAATCATGGGCGAACTCCATTATTCGCGCATCCCTGAAGCTTTTTGGGAAAAACAACTCACGGATATGAAAAAATGTGGCATTGAAGTGATTGCAACTTATGTTTTTTGGAATCATCATGAGGAAGTTGAAGGCGCATGGAATTGGGCGGGACAGCGTAATTTACGCAAGTTTCTCGAACTCTGTAAAAAACATGATCTTAAAGTATGGGTGCGTATTGGACCATGGTGTCATGGCGAAGCGCGTAATGGGGGATGGCCTGACTACATTCAAGATATGCAAAAAGCGCGTAATCGCAATTTAAATCCTAAATATATCGCGCGTGTACACGAATTATATCGTCAAATCGCCAAACAAATGGAAGGTCTCTATTATAAAAATGAGCGCGGTCCTGTGATTGGGCTTCAATACGATAATGAGATGCCTTATGCTTCAGAAAAAGGTTATGCGTATATGAAAAAATTGTATGCGATTGGACAAGAAGTCGGGATGGATGTTCCATTTCACTCTGCAACGCGTTGGCCGGAAGCCAACCCCTCTGCACGCGAATTTTTAACCGGTATTGGCGGATATCCTGATGCGCCTTGGGCACAACATACCAATAAACAATCCCCCCGTGATGTCTTTACTTATCGAAAATTAAAGCCCGATGCAGAGGTGGGGAACGACTATTTTACCACCTCGCTGAAGAATATGGATCAACTTGATTTGATTCAACCTGTTATGACGGTTGAGTTAGGGGCAGGAAACCAAGTTTGCTATCATCGCCGTCCTTTTATTCGCGATATTGATTGCCCTGCCATGGCCTATGCGGCTTTGGGATCGGGAACTAACGCGCTCGGTTACTACATGTTTCATGGTGGCGTCAATCCAACGAGTCATCATTATCCGTTAAACGAAGCGCGCACGTCGGGGTATCCTAACGATTGTCCCGTAATGAACTACGACTTTCAATGTCCGCTCGGTTCTGAAGGGCAGATTCGTTTATCCTATTTCTACTATCAACGTTTGCATCAAGCGATCAAAGCGATTGAAAAAGATGTGTTAACAATGCCTTCTATTTTATCTAAACAAGCGGCAAAACCCCATGAAGCTAACAAATTGCGTTGTGCTTATCGCGGTACAGATACTGCAGGATTTTTGATTTATTCCAATGTGCAACGTCATGTGGTAGAAAAAGATATTTGCGATGTACAGTTTCAGCTCAAAAAACAGAATGGAACGACGTTTGTTTTTCCTCAAAAACCCGTAACCATTCCACGTCATGCCATGGGGATATGGCCTGTGGGTTATCAAGTGCCACGCACAGATATTGTGATCAATTATGCAACAGGAACATTATTGAATGTTCAAGTTGTAGGAACGCAGACAATTTTAACTTTTGGGATGGATAAAGGGGTTGATTTCGAGATTAGTGGACTCCCCTCAAATATGAAAACAACAGATGCTACTTTTAGCGATAACCTTTATCGTGTTGCTTCAACGATTAGACAGAACGCCAGTTTGGCAAATGAACAATTGCAAATTCGTGTAATCCCTTATATTGAACCGCCAATTGAACCTACTTTTGATCCGTCTTTGATTTGTGAAGTAACAGAAGTTACGCCTGAAAATGCAGACTCAATGGTGGTTCAAGATCCGAAGTCGATTCGCATTACGCGTCAGACTTGGGAATTAAAGGCGATTGCTGGGGAGCGTCGCTATCAAGTGAAATTGCCAAAGGCATTGCATGGAAAAAATTGTATGCTTGTGATTGAATATGATGGCGATACCGCAGGACTTTATCAAGATTCAAAAATGGTGAATGATGATTATGCTTATGGACGTCAATTTCTCCACCGCATTGAAGGTCGCAGAAATCAAGATAAAGATTTTGTTTTGCAAATTGTGCCACTACATCCCGCACAAAATATCTACTTTGAAGATGAGTTTCGCGCAACAATTCCAGTCCCCTCAACATCACATGGGACAGCAAAACTTAAGTCGGTCAAGGTTTATGCTTTATAATTCTCTCAATACACTTAACCTAATCATACACAACAAAGGAATCTAAAATGATTGCTGATACATTTGAAAATTTATTGAAAAGTCGTTATACAGAAATTTTTGAAAAACTCAAAAGTTTTATTCAAAGTGCAAATGCTGAAATGGCAACAGGGCGTTATGAGATTGATGGCGACAAAATTTTTGCTTTAGTCAGTCATTACGAAACTAAACCTTTAGAAAAAGGGCGTATGGAGTATCACAAAAAGTATGCGGATGTACAAATGCTTTTGCGCGGAGAAGAATATATCAATTACACACCCTTAAAAGGATTGACAGATACGGAACCTTTTTCAAACGAAAACGATATTGGCTTCACCACGAATCCTGCCGAAGGTTTTTCTTCTATTTTAATACACCCAGGTGTCTTGGCGGTTTTTGAACCCCATGATGCTCACATGCCACAAATGATGGTGAAAGAACCTACTGCGGTTGTGAAAGTTGTCATTAAAATTGACGCGACACTTTTTAACTAAATAATCGATGTTTATTGTTAAAAATTTGTCGTATCTTGACTTCGGGCCTATCTCTTTTAAGGTAGCGCCTGGAGAGATTTTGATGATTACGGGGCGTTCAGGGGCAGGGAAGTCGACACTCTTACGCGCGATTGTTGATTTGGATGAAAATCATTCTCCTTTAGACGTTGAACTTAATGGGATAAGTTGTTTATCTTTGCCGCCAAATATCTGGCGTAAACGTGTCGGTTATTTGCCTGCAATTTCTTACTGGTGGCATCAAACGATAGGCGAACATTTTGTGTCGCCTCCAGAAGATATGCAAGCATTATCGCTAGATGAAGCGTTATTGTCTAGCGATATTGCACATCTTTCTTCGGGTGAAAAACAGCGATTCGCGTTATTACGCTTATTAGAAAATAAACCCCAGACGCTATTGTTGGATGAACCTACGGCTAATTTAGATGTTGAAACTACGTTAAAAGTGGAGCAATTCTTGTTGAATTATATCCAAAAAAATCAAATCCCTTGTGTCTGGATTTCGCATAACCATGAACAAGTTCGACGCGTGGGGAATGCTGAACTTCATCTCCCACAAGGTCACGTTAAAAAAATAATGAATGAGGTTAAAAACCATGCCGTCGACAGTTGATTTATCATTATTGCAATTAGCACTCACTTCTTTAGCTGTCATTGCGTTGGCAATCATTACGCTAATTTCAAAATTGAGAGTCGCTCAATCTCTTTTAATTGCCACCGTGCGTTGTATTGTACAACTTTCGCTCATTGGATTTGTACTGGGTTATGTGTTTACTTCGGAAAATCCATGGTTGATTGGCATTATTTGTTTGATCATGATTTTGATGGCAGGGCATGAAATTGGAGCACGTCAGAAATTCAAGATGAAAGGGTTTTTGATGCAAAAAATAGGAGTAGGCGCCTTGTTTTTATCCTCCGTTGTCATTGCGTTGTTTACCGTGTGTGTGGTTTTGCAACTGGGAGAAGAACGCCCCCAAAGTTTTTATGACCCACGTTATTTGATTCCCCTCCTAGGGATGATTTTGGGAAATACAATGACAGGTATTGCGTTAGGGATGGATCGTCTGTCTCAGGCGATACATGACCATCGTGGTGAAATTGAAACACGTTTGCTTCTTGGAGAAACCCCAAACCAATGCTCTAAACCTTATCAAAGAGATGCGGTTCGTGCCGCCTTAATGCCTATCATTAATATGCTTTCAGTGACAGGGATTGTGTCGTTACCCGGCATGATGACCGGTCAAATTTTGGCCGGCAACGATCCCTCCTTGGCTGCAAAATATCAAATTATGATCATGTTTTTAATTGCGGGTGGTGCAGGTATTGGATCGGTTATTGCAACGCGTTGGTTGGCGCAATCGTTTTTTGATAAGCGTATGCGACTGAAAAAAATCATTGTGAAATAAATTTTTATACTTACATTTTTTGAAAAATTCATCTCATTTTGATCTGTTTTTTGTGCAGAAATCGAAAAAACATTAAAAAAAAGAGATGAAAAAAGAGAAAACGACTAGTAAAAACTTAAATTTGTGATAATTTAAGAATAGAAATTAACCAACACTTTCATTCAACCCTTAAACTAGAGAAGTCTTATGCGTACTCAAAAAAAGAAATTTACCTTAATCGAATTGATGGCCGTGATTGCTATTCTCGCAATTCTTTCAACGATAACATTTGTCTCTGTTACTTATGTAAACCAAAAAATTCAAATGTCACAATGTCAAAGTTCGTTGGCGATGTTGCGTTCCACAATTCAGGCGTTTTATGAAACCAATAAACGTTTGCCGAATATTTTTGTTGATTACAACGATATTGCCAGCGAAAATGAAATCGACAAAAAACCACTAATCTCTTCTCAACCTGGTCGTGGGATCGTGTTTTTAGTTGGTGAATCGTATGACACTGATGATCCACGCCGTATTGTCAAACGCGGTTTATGGGAAATTTCTATGGGGTCAGGAAGTTCCAAGACACAAAAAATGGTAATTTCAGAAGGGGATTGGCGTCGTATAGCATCAGGTCTTCACTTAAAGAGCAATAAAGATCTCAACAATATCGTGACGGCTGGGTTTAGAGATGCTTATCCCGTTTTAGATATTTGGAATAATGCTGTTGTCGTGCGTTTAACAAAAAATATGCAAACGCAACTCTCTAATTATCACACCAATAATAAAGTGGTTGAGTTAGAATATGAAAATACACGTAATGTGGGAAGTTTTGACTTGTTCTCATTAGGTGCAGATGGGAAAGAATATGATGAAGATATTGCTTCTTCAAATTCCTCAGAAATGAGTAATGATGATGTTTGGCCAGAAAATTAAGAAAGGGCTATTGATATGAATCTTAAGAAATTTACATTGATTGAAATGCTCACAGTGATGGCAATAATTGCAATTTTAATCACGGCATCAACGATGAGTTATTCACGTATTATTTTGTCGCAACGTATTGCACAAGCAAAGTCAACGATGGATGCAATCGTTGCGTCTGCATTAACCTATCAAACAGCTTACGGCTCCCTTCCTTGGATTGATGGAAGTGCAGAAGTTCTCGACTGCAATGCGTCGAATGATGATAATACCCCTTCGTTCACGGATGAATCCTATAAAAATTATCGTTTGCTTTTTACCATTCTTACGGCGCAAAACTATCGTGCAGATGAAGATTTGAAAAAAACAGCGAAGTCCCGTTATAAAAATAAACGCGAAACTACTTTTTTTACCCCTCCTGCTAATTACGGCACCACAGATTTTGACTTGCGTGATCCTTGGGGAAATTTTTATGTGTTTTATGTGGATATTAACGGCGATGGTAGACCGAATGCGCTTAAAGGGCTCGAATCTTTTACCGTCATGTCATATGGTCCTACAGCAGAAGGGAATGCTAAAGTTCGCGAGGAATTGAAGCACTCTATTGAAGAATGGGGGAAAAGTTCAACCGATCGTATTGGTTATCATATTTGGAATGGGGTAGATGGTATTTTATGTACAGGTTATACTGCACGCGAAGAAGAAGAGAAATAAGAGAATAGAAAGGTTTATTTATGAAAAGATTTACGTTAGTTGAGTTATTAGTCGTTATTGCGATCATGGCAGTTCTTGCCTCATCTTTAGTGATTGCAATTCCATATGTCATCAATCGTGCACGCGTTGCCAAAGCAAAAGGCGAAATGACAAAGTTGCAAACAGCGGTTGCCAATTATAAGTTTGATTACAAGAAACTCCCAATGATTTCTGGAGGGGCGTTAATCAGCGATGGGGTTCTTAAATCCTCTATTCAAGATGCGACCTCTGAAAGCTCAGAATATCGCCGTCTTCTTCGTATTTTAAGTAATACGTCTACGGTAACGAATGATCGCCGTCTTTATAATCCAAAATCGATTATCTTTTGGGAACCCAGCAATACGTTTCAAGATGAAGGATTGTTGGATCCATGGGGAAATCCTTATGTATTTTGGTTTGATTGTAAAGCAACGGGATATGCGGGTACGCCTAATGGAACGGAATATCAAAAAGCCGTTGGCGCTGTTCACATTTTCTCATATGGCCCTAACTATGAAGGTCGAACCGATTATCCAGTGATTAAGTTGCCTTTAACTAACGGAATCGTTTCAACGATTGAATAGAAGTTAAAAAACTTTTTGAATAAAGTTAATGAGATAAGCACTACTTCAAATGGAGTAGTGCTTTTTTATTTGTGTGAAGTGTAATGATAAAAAAGTGTGTGGGTAAATTACAAAAAAAACTAAAAAAATCATGTAGATTAAGAAAAAAGAGAAAAAAATAAGTACTTTTTTTCGATTAGATGTAGAAAATCGTTTGTAATTTAAATATATGGAGAGTATTTTATATAGAGTAATAGAAACAATAAGGACAACTAAAGGTATCTCAATGAAAATTTTCACTCCATACATTGTCTCAGCCCGAAAAAAATTTACCTTGATAGAACTCCTCTTGGTAATTGCAATTGTCGCAATTTTGTTAAGTATTGGAGCTGGCGGAATTTTTGTGATTGGCCAAGGCTCTCAAATTCGACAAGGATCAGTTGCACTCGGTGGAAAATGTTTGATTGCACGTGCGAAAGCCGCAGCAACTTACTCTTATATTGCGGTTCTTCTTCCCACGACGGATGAGGACTTCCCAGAAGAATATAGAGCTCGATCAGCAGGATTATGTGTGGTAGAAGTTGATTCAAGCTCGAACAACAATAATAATACGATGCAGTTTAAGTTTATTAGCTGGGTTGACGGGCAAGATTGGGCATTTTTACCCGAAGGTTGTGCAATTTTAGGGCAAGTTCCCAATGTTGACAATGAAAGTTCTGTTCGCCCAGAATTTATTAATCCAAATACAACATTGGGAATATCATTAGTTGAGATTCCATCAAATACAATTAAAAATCGTAAACTTCAATTTTTAAATAATAAAAAAATTCCAGCCATTGTATTTTCGCCTGATGGTCAACCTGAATCAATTTCACTTGCAGGGACAACCTTATTCGTAGCGGAAGGGAATATTCAAGAGAACGAGTTTGTGGGCAATGCTCTCAATAATAAACGCATTCGTATTAATCCTTTTACGGGAAGAGCTGATTATGAATATTAATCTTAAAACAAAAAAAATTAGATGGTTTAACCTTGTAGAGATTACATTGGCCATTGGCGTCATTGCTTATGGAATGGCGAGTGTGATGTCTTTGAGCGTCATTGCTTCACGTCAGACACGTGATGCTTCAACAGAAACCGTGATTTCGCAAGTTGCTGAATCGGTTTTTAGCTTGTTTGAAGTTCGTGCTCGTGTAACAAATCGTTGGCTGTGCCAAAATGGTTGGATTGAAGGTCCTTATATTGGTTATGCAGATTATTCAAGCCCATCAGGTAGCGGATATGTATCTGATGAGTTTTATGTCAACGGATCAGATAACTTAAAAAATATTGAACGTCAACGTCTTTACGGAATCGAAAATAGTCTGCTTTGGAGTTACAATAAAATGTACAATGCATGTTTAAGTGGTGATGTGATGGCTCCTATATCTACCCAATTAGATGCATCAGATGTTAAGTATTATTTTCAAACGGTTTCACGAGAAGTTAACTCATTTGAAGGGATGCCTACAAATGCGGTATGGGTGTGTCGCGTGATTCAAGAAGAAGGATATGGAGACGAGAAAGTGGAAACTATCGGCTTTTCATGTTTTGTTCGGATGTGGCGTCAAGTGGGCGGAGGATACCATGGCGAATCTGGCTGTGCGATGCATACGTTCAGGGTGCCGACTTTATGGCAATACCAAATCTTTCATATTACGAGTGAAGTCTCATTAAATAGCAATCAGGTTTCCTCCTTGTTTTCTGTAGGACGTGTCTATGTCGAAATTACTTGGCCGATAGATGTTGCAGAAACATTTAGACAAAAACGTATTTATTATAAGGAGTTTTGCAAATGAAAAGAAGAAAACTGCATCGCTCCTACTTTACAATCATTGAATTATTAGTGTCAATGGGTATTTTTGCTGTATTGTCATTAGTCTTGTTTAAAATTTTTGATCAGGTTCAAAATATCTATACAATTTCAATGGCGCGTATTGAAGTTTATGAAAAAGATGATTTCATTTTAAATCTAATTTCTCGTGATTTACGTAACGCATGTAATACATTAAATTTAGAGCGAAGTTTTTATTTCCCTCGTACGGGTTCTATCAAAAACGATCCTGAGGCAACGCGCCTTTTTGCATTTGCGGCGAGTACCAAATACCGTCCGAGTCCGAATTCGATTTCACGCGTGAATGAAGTGACTTACTTTTTTGATGTTGAGCGTGGTCGATTGTACTATCGTTTGATTAGTGATGCTTGCCGCGAGGGGACTGTTAACAAAGTTTATACTAAGCTCACCCCTCCCGCCGATGTATATTATAACTTTTTATCGTCTAAGTTTAAAGACGATGGAAATCCTTTTGTAGAGATTCCAGATGGAAATGTTACGTCTATGCGCAATCAAATTTGGGCGCCTGATCGAGAAGAAAATCCTGTATATGATAGTACGGAAAGTCCTGAAGGACGTTTTGCGCTTTTGGCAAAAGGTGTTTATAATTTTAAGGTTAGTTGTTATAACTGGCGTTCAAAGACCCATCGTGCGATTAAGTGGAGTCGAAGTGCCATGAGATATGTTGATTATCTTGCGACCACATTTCCCGCTGCTTCGGTTGCAGGATCGCCTTTGATGACTTGTTTTGATCCTAAAAATTTAGCAGACGGATTATTCCCATTACCTGATGTGATGTATATTGAATTATCTGTTCTCCCTGATAATGTTTGGATAGATGTTCTCGCATTGCGTGAAGCAGGGCATACCGCCGAAGCCGAAGCAATGGCGAATCGTTCCGTCCATGTTTTCCGTCGATTTGTTTCTAATACATGTACACCCTTACGGAGTGAAAAAGATGATTTATCCTCAGTTGAAATCCCCACCGAATTCTAATCCTGAATCCACGGCTCGTAGACAGCGCGGTATTGCGCTTCCCTTTGCATTGGTGATGATTTCTATTATCATGTTATGTGGGGTTACCTTTTTGATTGCATCTACGAATGACTTAACCCTTGCCAATGCTCAATCGAATGATAATCAGTCAGTTATTCTAGCTGAAGCTGCCATTTATCGTGCGAAAACAATTCTTCGCTCAAATAGTTCATATTTGATCAGAAATTATGGAACATATGGTGGCGCTTCCGGTGCCCCTCACAGTGAATTATTATTATCACCTTTTTATTCTTTTTCTACAGACAATGAAAGAGCTCATTTGTTTGTTCCAGCAAATCCATCTTGGGCAAGTCCTGTTTACATCGCGGGTTTAAATAAATCGTTATTCTTTGGAAGTGCAGATGATAATAAAACTGATTATTATTACTCCTATATTCGTAAAGGTCAACTCGTTCCAGGGTTAGCGTATTCATATACAAATGGGGCAGGTCCTCAATGGAATTATATCACATCTCCTTTCGGTGTTGACTACTTGAATACGATTGTTAATGATGCAACCCATTCCTCCAATCAGCGTGTTATTGGTCGTTTTGCCTTTTTAGGCTTAACGGGAGGAAAAGTTTCCTTAGCGACTGCATTGCCCGATTTTAATGATTGGGTTGATACGCCTCGGACGGGATGCGACCCTCGCGAAATACGCGCTCATTTAGCTCTGGTAGATCGTCAAATCACCAATGGCACATTGATTGACGCCTCGACTGCGAGAGGTTATTTTGAAAAATTAGCACCCAAAAATCAGTTGTACTTATCTCCTGAAAAAACGGGTAAGGGTGGATTAACAGAGTTTCCGGATATTTTTACATTTACCCGAATGTTAAAATCTGTTGGTGCTAATATTGAACCTAAAAATGCGATTCAGTTAAGTGCAAATTATACAACGAATAATTCGCCTTGTTATGAGTTATTCCGACGTACTGTCGTTAGCAATCTTCATGGAACATATACACGTCGCGATTATCGACATCGCTTTAATTTAAATCGTTCTTCAAAAGAGTGGAAAGTTTTATGGGATAATATGTTTGGTTCTCCAAGCTCACCTAAATTAACTCAATCAACTAATTTTCGCGATATGGCTGGATCAAATATGCGAAATGCAAATACGAATGCAACGCGTTATACCGCTGGCTTAGACTTCTTTACCTTAACAGGAGAAATGCCTGCTGGAATACATTCTACAAAAGCAATGACGAAAGAAAATGTCGCTGCAACGCTTTATGCAAATTTAAAAGATTATATGGATGAAGATCATGAAAGTACATGTTATATATCAAATGATAATGTAGTTTATGCGGGGTTAGAGTGTGCGCCATTGGTCAATGAAGTTGGTTTAGAATTCTCGTTGGAGAAAAAAGGTCCTGAAAAAGGAAACTATACTTATGTATTTAATCTTGCGCGCGCAAAAATCGAATTAGTTAATTTGTATAAAAATGGCGTGACAGATGTTGTTCCAGAAATCAATTTAGAAATTGAGGTGGAGTTAGATGGTAAAAAGACAATTAGCGTTAAAAACGTCTCATGTCCTTCAATTTCTGTAGCGCATGGTTCTTACTCTAAAAATGTTGTATCGCAGACATTTAAAACAACCCCTATTCAAATCACAACACCAAGTGCTAATCTTGGTGCGCCCAAAATTCAAATCAAATATTTACGTGTTAATTTATATGGTGGAACAGGAGATAAAAATACTTATTCTTCAGGAGGAAAACCTTTGTGTCAAGTTGCGCAACCTGTTTTGCGTGATATTACATCCGATAAATTAGCTAAACTTACGTTGACCTCTGATGCGTGGCAGTTAGGTGAGTTTTATGTAGATTTTGAAGCAACGGATCCTCGTTCACGCTTTATTCCTGAAGGATGGGTTATGACTTCTTCGACGGATGAAGACGCTGTCTTTTCATTTGAAGAACGCAATCGTGCAATCAAAACAACCTACACGCCTAATAAAAAAGAAGCCCCTGATGCATTAACGCAAGATCCAGAGCCTCAAGCAAGTGATCCTTGGGAAGTTTCGACTGCATATATTCGTAATGCCCCTATGCAATCTCCGTGGGAACTTGGTTTTATTCACCGTATTCGCCCATGGCAAACCTTGAATCTTAAGACTATGCGCGATGTACGTGATTACAGTAGCGCCTCTTCTTTCTTTAATGTTTCTACGGCTCAAACTATGGAAAGTGCTCCCACGGGGTCCTATTTAATTGATATGCGCTACACGAGTGCTAAAGATAATGGATATGTACGCGGTGATGCGGGAATTTTGGATCAGATTAAATGGGGGTCACAAGTTAAATCTTACGGAAAAATTAATTATAATATTCCTACAGAAGGTGTTGCTCGTGCGTTGTTTACAGATATTGTGATTGGTAAAAATCCAAGTGATTTCACTGAAGGAGACTATAAACTTACACAAGATGATGTGACAAATATGCTTCCAAATGTGATGTTGCCAAACTCCAATCGTCGACATTTTAGAGGAAGTTTTGCCAATGCAATTTATAAAGCAATCCATGGCTATTCACGTGATGACAATACTTATCAGTCTGGATCACGTGGTTTGACAAAGGTTGCGGGCCTTTCTGACGCAGAACAAGAATCAATTATGGGTAAAATCGCCTGTTTGATTGAATGTGAATCGGGGCGCGATGCAGTGGTATTTGTTGTCGCACAAACCATTGAAGATGTCCCAGATGCGAATGGCAAATACGGGACCTTTACAACCGATGACCGTATTGTCTCAGAAACACGATTAATGGCTCAGTTTGAATATCAACAAATGATTTATTCTTGGCACTCGTATGATGGCGGTAACCCCATTGGTGCAGCTTTAGATGCAGGTGTAGAACGCACCAACGATTGGATGGTTAAACGCATGATTTATCTCGACCCCTCTCTTTAAGGATTTTGATTTATGAAAAATGGTTTAATATTTGCTTTAATGCTCGGTTTCTCTTCAATGGTTTGCGCACAACAAGCCGCAGGCGAAACAAAAGAATCTTCTCCCAAGACTACACGTCCAGAACGTGCTAAGCGAACCCCACGTGATCGCACTAAAGCCCCTTCTGGGCAACAAGAAATTTTAGAGACCCCTAAGGCCTCGCAAAAAATTCCTGAAGAACAAGAAAAACGCAATTTATTTAATGAACAATATGCGTTGATTCTTTCAACCTTAGAAGATAAAGAAAAATGTGAAAAGATGCGTCCAATCTCTTTTTCTATTCCGATTGGTCATCTTCGTGAGTTAGTCGATTCAACAGGTGTTGCCGCCAATTATATTTCGAGTTATGACTTAGCATGGATGCGCTTGTTGATTCAACAATTGGATGTTGCAATGTATTATAAGTCAGAACTATGGTATGCTATTAAAGATAAAAAACGCGAAGAAGCGTTAGCATGGCGTGAGAAACTTGAAAAACATCGTCAAGCCCTTCTCAAGGCGATGCAAAAACCTAAAGAAGCTTCGGATAAGCAATTGGATTTGGCTAAAAAATATGAAGAACGTCAAAAACAACAGCGCGAAGCTGCTGCACGTAAATCTAATCGTAATAAATCATAAATAATTCTTAGTTTTCTGCTCTTTTTTTGTGTAAAACTATTGATTTTTCGGAATTTTAATGTATATTAATGGAGAACTTTTGTATTCAATCATTTAAAATTCGGAGTTATTATGACTGACCCATGGATTCAATCCCAATTTGCTACACGTATTGGTGGCGATCGTTTTGGTAAAGATACCACAATTTACAAATTTGAAAAAATCAAACGCGCCAAACGCGCCGCATTAGCAGCTAATCCTGGTGCAGAACTTATTGATATGGGCGTTGGCGAACCTGATGATATGGCCTTCCCAGAAGTTGTAGAAGCGCTTCAGTATGAGTGCGCTCAATGGGAAAATCGTATTTATGCGGATAATGGAATTCAAGAGTTTAAAGATGCCGTAGCGCGTTATATGAAATCTCTTTACAATGTCGACATTGATGGAGAGAATGAAGTGGTTCACTCAATGGGATCGAAATCAGCACTTTCTCTTTTACCTGCTGCTTTTATCAATCCCGGTGATATTACGGTTATGACTATTCCAGGATACCCTGTCATGGGCACATGGACCAAATATCTTGGCGGTGAAGTTATTAATCTTCCTTTGACTGCAGAAAATGGTTTTCTCCCTGATTTGGAATCGATTCCTGAAGAAAAACGCCCTCGTATCAAATTGATTTATTTGAACTACCCGAACAATCCAACAGGTGCATCTGCTACAGAAGCGTTTTTCAAAAAAGCAATTGCATTTGCAAAAAAATATAATGCTTTGATAGTTTCAGATGCCGCTTATGCTCCCTTAAACTTTACAGGGAAACCTTTATCTATTTTGTCGATTCCTGAAGGTAAAGATTATGCCGTTGAACTTCATTCGATGTCAAAAGGATTTAATATGACAGGATGGCGTTTATCATGGGTATGTGGTAATCCTTTAGCGGTTAAAGCGTTTGCTTCTGTTAAAGATAATGCAGATTCTGGACAATTTATGGCGATTCAAAAAGCCGCCATTAAAGCATTGGATAATCAAGATGTGATTACGCCCGCGATTTCAGCAAAATATGAACGTCGCTTAAAGTTTTTAGCCAAGACGCTTGCCGATTTAGGATTTGATGCCAAAGCACCCGAAGGTTCATTCTATTTGTATATGCGTGCCCCTAAAGGTATTGAAGGTGGCGTGACATTTGCATCGGGTGAAGACTTCTCACAATGGATGATCAAAGAGAAATTGATTTCTACTGTGCCATGGGATGATGTAGAGCCTTGTGTTCGTTTCTCAGCAACATTTGTTGCGCGTGGTGGAGCAGAAGAAGAGCAACGTGTATTGGATACTTTTGCCGATCGTCTTAAAGATGTAAAATTTATTTTTTAATTCAAAATAATAAGGAAGAAAAATTATGGAAGATAAAATCAAAGAAGCGCTTGAACATATTCGTGTATACCTCCAAAACGATGGAGGCGACTGCGAGCTTGTGAGTATTGAAGGAAAAGTTGTCACCCTTAGATTAAAAGGGGCCTGTGGGACTTGTCCTCATGCGATGATGACGCTTAAAGGGGGGATCGAAAACTTCCTTCGTGAAAACATTGATCCTGAAATTGTGGTCGAACGCGCCCTTTAATTTCCCTTTACATCAAGGAATAAAATATGAAATATGAAGTGATTATCGGGTTAGAAGTTCACGTCCAACTCAAAACGCAATCCAAAATGTTTTGTGCCTGTGCAAACCGTTATGGTTCAGAACCTAACACTAATGTGTGTCCTGTTTGTATGGGGCATCCTGGTGCGCTTCCTTATCCCAATCAAGAAGCGATTCAACGTATTGTTAAGGCGGGTTTGCTCTTGAACTGTGATATTGGCCGTTTTTCTAAATTCGACCGTAAATCATATTTTTATCCTGATATGCCTAAAAATTATCAAATTACCCAATTTGATTATCCATTTTGTTTGAATGGTGGCGTTCCGATTTCGGGAAAAGGTTTTTCGGGTGCCCCTTTAACAACACGTGATGTGAAACTTACCCGTATTCACCTTGAAGAAGATGTCGCAAAATCAACCCATTTTGGCACTGCGTCAGGTATCGATTTTAATCGTGCGGGGGTTCCTTTGATGGAACTGGTTTCTGAGCCAGATATTTATTCAGCGGACGAAGCGTATGCTTATTTGACTTCCTTGAAACAAATTATGCAATATGGTCAGTTAAGCGATTGTGATATGGAAAAAGGTCAGATGCGATGTGATGTGAATATCTCATTACGTCCTGTGGGCCAAAAAGAGTTTGGAACGAAAGTTGAATTGAAAAATTTGAACTCATTCCGTGCTGTTCATCGCGCAATCATGCATGAAATTGGACGCCAAGAAGATGTATTGAATGCGGGTGGATCCTTAATTCAAGAAACCCGTGGATGGAATGATGATGCGTTTGATTCATATACAATGCGTACCAAAGAAGATGCGCACGATTATCGCTATTTTCCTGATCCAGATTTACCCCCAGTGTGTTTCACTGACGGAGAAGTTGAGGCAATTCGTGCCACATTACCAGAGCTTCCGCACGTTAAACGTGAACGTTATATTGCTGAATATGCATTAACAGAATATGATGCGAATACCTTAACAGATACTTTTGCATTAACGCAGTTTTTTGAAGCGGGCGTTGCATCTGTATCTAATCCTAAGTTGTTGGCGAACTGGATGTTATCTGATTTCTTAAGTGAGTTATCCAATCGTGGCTTAACGCTCGAAGATTCTCCTTGTACGCCTCAACATCTTGCACAATTAGTGGTTTTAATTGAAAAGAATACCATTTCGGGTAAAATAGCCAAAGAAGTTCTTCCTGATGTTTTTGAAACAGCGAAGATGCCTGAAGATATTGTGAAAGAAAAAGGATTGGTTCAAGTGACGGATTCTGGTGCAATTGAAGCGATTGTAGATGAAGTTATCGCTAGTTGCGAAAAACAAGTTGAAGAGTACAAGTCGGGCAAAACGGCTGTGATTCAATTCTTGGTGGGTCAAGTGATGAAACGTTCTAAGGGGAAAGCAAACCCTGCAATGGTGAATCAAATTTTGGCTACAAAATTGCAATAACTTTTGATTTTAAGAGAAATGACCTATGAAGCGATGTGTTTCATAGGTTTTTTTTATTTTAAATCATTTTTTTTAAAATTAAACTTGTATTTTTATTTTATGAGATTATATTTATATTAGAAAACTCATCGTGAGTTTTCATTAATGAAAGGGGTCATATTATGAAAAAAATGCTCATGTTTACGATGTTGTGGACGCTGTTTTCCATTCCGTTACTTGCAACTGAATGCGACGAAAATCCGCCCGAAGTCAAAAAAGATAAACTCACAACCAGCGTCGGTGCGCCTGTAGGGGACAATCAAAATGTTCGCACCGCTGGACCTCGCGGACCTGTCTTGCTCGAAGATATTTGGTTTTTAGAGAAACTCTCCCATTTTAATCGCGAAGTTATTCCGGAACGTCGCATGCACGCCAAAGGCTCTGGTGCATATGGCTCATTTACGGTTACTCATGACGTTACCAAGTATACAAAGGCTAAAATTTTTAGCGAAGTTGGTAAAAAAACAGATGTCTTTGTTCGTTTTTCGACTGTTGCAGGCGAGCGTGGTGCCGCTGATGCCGAACGTGATATTCGTGGATTCGCCGTTAAATTTTATACCGAAGAAGGGAATTGGGATTTGGTGGGGAATAATACACCCGTCTTTTTCCTCCGCGATCCCTTAAAATTTCCTGATTTAAATCATGCAGTTAAACGCGATCCGAAAACAAATATGCGTAGTGCTCGTAATAACTGGGATTTTTGGTCGAGTCTTCCAGAAGCCTTGCATCAAGTCACTATTACCATGAGTGATAGTGGGATTCCTAAATCGTATGCAACGATGCATGGTTTTGGAAGTCATACTTTCAGTTTGTATGACAAAGATAACAAACGCATGTGGGTGAAATTTCACTGGGTTTGTCAACAACCTATTGCCTATTTAACCGATGAAGAAGCTGCTAAGATTTGCGCCACAGATCGCGAAAGTCATCAACGTGATTTGTTCGATCGCATTGAGAAAAAAGAGTTTCCTAAATGGCAACTTTGTTTTCAGCTCATGACCGAAGAACAAGCCAAAAAACTCTCTTATAACCCTTTTGACTTAACTAAAGATTGGTCGACCAAAGATTATCCTTTGATTCCTGTGGGAATGATGGAGTTGAACCGCAATCCAGAAAATTACTTTGCAGAAGTCGAACAAGCCGCGTTCAATCCTGCAAACGTGGTTCCTGGGATTGGATTCTCTCCCGATAAAATGTTGCAAGGACGTCTTTTTGCTTATGGGGATGCGCAACGTTATCGTTTAGGGGTGAATCACAATTTGATTCCTGTCAATCGCGCACGTTGTCCTGTAACGGGTTATTCGCGCGATGGACAAATGCGTGTTGATAGTAACTACGGGGCTAAAACATCGTATGAACCCAACAGCTATGGCGCATGGCAAGAACAACCGAATGCTAAAATGCCTGCAACACCTGTCGGGGGCGATGGGGATAATTACGATTTTAGAAAAGATGACGATGATTATTATACTCAACCCGGCAATCTTTTCCGTGCGATGACTCCCGATGAAAAAGAGCGTCTTTTTGCCAACACAGCGCGAGCAATGGGAGATGCTCCATTGTTTATTAAGAAACGTCATGTTTCAAATTGTACGAAAGCAGATCCCGCTTATGGGGCAGGGGTAGCTAAAGCCCTTGGTATCAAAGAATAGTTGCTAAAAATCAAGGGGATTGAATGTTTCTATCAATCCCCTTTTATTTAGTTTCTTTATCAGAATTGCTTGCATTTGATTCAATTGATGTTATATTAAATATTATTAATTATAATCAAAAAAGAGAGCGATAAAATGCAACGTTACTATTATGCAGATAAAATTAAAGATTTTTTGTGTAAATCGACGCCTGAAATTTTAGGGGAAATGACTATCATAAATGAGTTCTCTTTAGAAGATTTGCAACGAAATACATGGATATCTCAAATTGAAATATTGAAAAATCAGTTTAATGATTTTTCTGAAAATTCAACACTGATCTTTGAATATATGATTCCGCGTATGGGTAAACGCATTGATAATGTATT
>CAZIVM010000022.1:0-21544 GCA_964542845.1 uncultured Victivallales bacterium | reverse complement strand
CATCGGGATCTTTAATAAAATAAATACCCATCTCTGGGTTTTCACAACAGATACATCCCATTTTTTCATGTAATGCATGAGCTTCATCGAAAGCGTCAACGTTAAATGCTAAATGAAATTCTTCATCGCCGAGATGATATGGTTCTGTTCGTTCTTTAATCCATGTGAGTTCCAAAAGGTGAGAAGATGTCGGGTTGGAGTCGTTCAAATAAACAATGATAAAATCACCATTGGGATCTGTGATACGTTTTTCTTCTATTAGCCCTAAGGCGTCATGATAAAATTTTAAACTCTTTTCGAGATCAAACACATTAAAATTGTTGTGAATCATTTTAAATTTCATGAGAAATTTTCCTTATATACAAAAGTTTAGGAGAGAGAGATAGAGAGAGGGGTTTGTGCATTTGCTAAGTTTAAAATGGCGTCACATTCAACTCGAAAATACGTCCATTCATTTAACGGTTTTGCCCCTATTTTGAGATAGAAGTCGTAAGCGTTTTGATTCCAATTTAAGCAATTCCACTCCATTCGTCCGCATTGAGTGGCGACAGCATATTGTGCCATTGCATTGAAAATGGCGCGTCCAATCCCTTGATGACGAAATTCGGGGCGCACATACACATCTTCAATATAAAGCCCTTTGCGTCCCATAAAAGTTGAGAATGAATGAAATGCGAGGGTGTAACCTGCGAGCTTGTCGTTACGATAAATCAACCATGCTTTTGCCGTTTTTTGTTCGAAAATGGATTCCGAAAGAGATTGTTCTGTGGCAACAACTTCGTGTTCAAGATGTTCAAACGCTGCGAGTTCGCGTATCAAGTTAAGCAGAATTGATACCTCGTTTTGTTCAACGCATTTTAAGGATAAACTCATCTGAAATAACCTTATGATTCAGAATTTTTTTCAGGACGTTGAATCACGACAAACGTTTGGTCATCGGATTGGTGTCCATCTTCGAGTCCAGTATAGGCTTCGATAAATGAAATCATTTGATCATCGAAAGTTTCGAGTGTTTTTTCGGCACAGGCTTTGGCGAAGAGTTCGCCGAGTTTGGGGATACCGAGTTCGTCGCCGCGTTCATTGGTGGCTTCAGTGAAACCATCAGAGAACATCAAAACGGACATGCCGGGAATAAATTGAAGTTGAAGTGTGTCAAACTCTGTAAATTCAGTCGGCATGAGTCCGAGCCCGGGCCCTTCTGGAAACAGAGTGCGGTTATGATTTCGCACGTTGATAATAAAGGGGAGGTGACCGCAACGGATTAATTCAATGGTGTTGTTTTTACTATCGACAAGAGCGGCGGCAAGGGTCACATACATTTCATCGTCAGTATCACGGAATAAGTTATCGTTCACGAGCTCAATCAGCGCGCGAAGGGTGGTGAAATTTGAGATATATGAACGAATAAAGGTTCGAGTCATTGAGGTTACAATACATGCGGGAATCCCTTTTCCGCAAACATCTCCAATCACAACTAACAAACGATCTTTATCAATTTTAATAAAGTCGTAAAAGTCACCGGAGATTTCTTTAGCGGGACGCGATGTTTTGAAAATATTAAACCCTTTCCACATTGGGAATTTACTGGGAAGTAATGAGGCTTGGAGTCGACGGGCAAAAGAGAGTTCTTGAGAGATCCGTTGTTGTTCCGTTAACGACGCGTACGCTTGCGTGATGTTTAAGGTGATCAACACTTGTTTGGCAATAAAACGGAAACGGTGATATTGTTCCATTGAAAACGCACGCGATGATTGCTTGTTGTTAATCGCGACAATGACCGCTACCACTTTATCGTCGTCAATCAAAGGGGTTGCCATTAATGTTTGAATCGGTACAATCTCTTGAGCATCACGCAAAAGAGGTTCTTCTGTCGCATCAGGAATAATAATAGGATCACGGGACGCGGCAATTGCGCCAATTAAACCTTGGCCGAAGGCGATTCGTTCACGACGAAGCGCATCAAGGATATATTTGGGTTTGACAAATCCTTTTAAAGACGCATTGGTCATGGGTGGATACGCGCCACAATATCCCATCACACGTAAGGTGTTGTCGTTTTCAACTTTATAAATACAGACGGCTTGGGCTTCACATAAATCGGCAACATAGCGTGCGGTGTTCATCATGGAACGTCCGATATCGTCACTATTTTGAACGGTCTGTGAATAGATGTTCATAAAGTTTTTAATCTCGGCTTCGCGACGCATCACTTCGATCTCTCTGTGGTGCGATGCACTTAAACAACGAGAAAGATAAAAAATAGCAATAACTAAAAAGAAGATAATGATTCCGAGGATGATAGGCATAATTCTATTCCTTATTGAAATCGACAGGGTCGTTACAGATATATTTACGCCACCATAAATATAAACAAAGAATGAGCCATCCTGGGCGACTTGCACCACTTGATCCGCGACGTTGAGCAATGACTTGTTCCACGCCATAACGTCTAAGACTTGTCCACCAAAGGAAGTCGTCACTTAGAATCCATTTATTGGCTTTTTCCCAAAGTTTATGAATAGCAGGGGTGGTCGGTACGGAGAATCCATACTGTGATTTTTGAAGCACTTGATTGATCCAGTCGGCATCGTTAGCAAACTCTCGAATGTATCGACGCAACATCCATTTGGGTTCGTTCTCGTAGTATAAACGTACCTCTTCAGGTAAGCTCACTGTAAACGCTGTTAAATCACGATCAATAAGAGGGGAGCGTAAAGATACGCCTTGCGATTTTGCCGATTTATTGAGTTTGACCAAGATGTTTTCGGGTAAGTCAAAGCTATAATCAAAGCGCGAAAGAAAATCATAAGGCGTTCTTCCCCCTTGATCTTGCATGGCTATTTGAATGGTATGGATGGTATCCGCTTCTAATGAATGAAAGCTATCTTCAAGTAATTGACGTCTTAACCATTGGGGCGTTTTAGAGAATCGTTCAACATAGAGTTGTGCCCAGTTCAAAATCAAAGATTGAGTTGTGGGGACATGACGTAAGAAGTCGCCAAAAGGAATCCACCAGCGATGATTGCGTTGTTGTCGACATTCGATATATTCACGGTAATGATTGTAGGCAATCATTAACTCGTTTCCGCCATCTCCAACAACAGCTACTCGACGTCCTAGGTCTGCCATTTGACTTGAAATCATGCGTAATCCTACCGCATCAATATTGGTATAGGGTTCATCAAACTCGCAAATGGTATCCATTAAGTATTGCGGTGAAATCGGATCAATGGGATTAAATGCATTGATATGTACGCCCGTCATGGTTTGAATGGCGCGATAAAATTCATTGGCTTTGGCGTTATTTTGTTTAATCGTATAAACATTGGGAAGAAAGCCTTGTCGAATCGCCGCACAGAATACGGCCGTACTATCAACACCCCCTGAAAGAAGAATGTCAACTTGCGTTTCAGAGTTTTCTAAATTTTTTGCCACAGATTCTTCAAAGCGGACAACGAAACGTTGGTATACATCTTCGATATCGCCCCCAGAAAAAGGGTTGACCGCAGGAATGGACCAATAACGCCAACTGGTAATGGGTTCACTTGAAAGAGAGAAGAGCTTTACTTCTCCGGGCTCAATACGATGAACATCGCGCACAATCGGACGCGAACGTACTGAATGACCGAAGACAAGGTAGTCGGATAACGATTCATAATTGCATTTCCATGCCCCTGAATCTGGAAGTCCCTCTAATAGAAATTTCATTTCACTTGTAATGACAAACCATTCAGGCCCAATGTAGTACAATAAGGGTAACTTTCCAAACGGATCGCGCGTTAACAATACATGGTTATAGCGTCGATCAATAATTGCAATAGAAAACATCCCATCGATTTGATGCAAGAAATTGGTGCCCATTTCTAAATAGGCCCATAAGATTACCTCTTCATCGCGCATGGTTTTAAAATGATACCCAAGATGTTCTGCATTTTCACGCATGTCGTGATAGTTAAGTAACGCGCCATCAAAGAGGATTCCAACTTTACCTGTTTCGTCCCATAAAATTTTGTTAGGCGAAGGGGTGTCGCCTTTTGCAGGCAGTTTACGATAAGCTTTAATTGCACCAATATTATGGTCTTCGGCAATCCACGTGACTCTATCATGGATCTCTGGAACACCCACCATTTTTGAGAGCGATGAAATCATTTCCGCTCCAACACGGTTTTTTTGTTGACGATCAATGACAATGGATAAGATGCTCATATAGCGCTTGTTTTCTAGGTTAATTTTAATATTTGTATATTATAGTGTACTCCTTTTTAACGTTTTTTCAAATGTTTAAGCAATTTTTTTTTGATTTTTTTTGAAAATTCGCATTCATGCGTTATATTATAGAGTTGAAAACACTATTATTCACTTAACTTGAGGCTATTATGGAAAACCTTGACGCTTTAACTAAAAGTCATATTCTCGACTTAAAACCTTACCAACCCGGTAAACCTATTGAAACCCTTGCACGCGAAATTGGTATGGATCCTCTTTCGATTGCAAAACTCGCATCCAATGAATGTCCGCTGGGTCCTTCACCCAAAGCCAAACGTGCGATGCGTAACGCCATGCATCACATGCATCTTTATCCGGATGGTGCGTGTTTGGATTTGGTGGATAAGCTTGCGGAACTCTATAAGCTCCCTAAAGATTATTTTGCCATTGGTAACGGTTCTAATGAATTAATTGAACTCCTCGGCGCAGCTTATCTTGATGAAAAAAATGGTGTATTGATGAGTCAATATGCGTTTGTGGTGTATAAATTAGTTGCGCGCTTGTTTAACGCGCCTTGCATTGAAACGCCTGCCAATGAAGAGCTCGGACACGATTTGAAAACAATGCTTAAAGATTCTAAAAATAAAAATGTACGCCTTATTTTTATTTGTAATCCCAACAATCCTACAGGATCAATGCTCACTTTAAATGAGATTGATACTTTCATGCAAAAAGTGGATAAACAAAAAATTGTAATTATTGATGAAGCGTATGCCGAAGTTGCGATTCGTAGAAACTATCAAAGTGCAGTTTCATTAATTGATAAATATCCTAACTTAATGGTGTTACGCACATTTTCAAAAGGTTATGGTTTAGCGGGATTGCGTATTGGTTATGCTATTGCGCAGCCTGATTTAATTAAAGTCTTTAACCGTGTTCGTCAACCCTTTAATGTTAATCGTATGGCACAGTTTGCTGCGATTGCCGCATTAGACGATAAAATGTTTGTGCGCAAGGTGCGTACGGCATGCAGCGTTGCCAACGAACAATACGTGGACTTGTGTCGCAAACTCAATTTGCGTCATATCCCAACGTGCGCAAACTTCATTTTGATTCAAGTGGGTGAAGGCAATAAAGTCTTTGAACTGCTTGAAAAAGAGGGTTTAATTGTTCGCCCAATGGGACCATATGGTCTTTCAGAGTGGATTCGTATCTCGTTTGGTACCGAAGAAGAAAACCAACGTTTGATTCAAGCCCTTGAACGGATCCTTGTTACATTATAATATTCCCCTCAAAGAAACCGAAAAAACATCATGTGTTAAAACGTTTTTAACCACGTGATGATATCACATAAACCCATAGGAGTAAAAACTATGTTCGGATTCCATCGTATCGCCGTCGCAACCCCAAAGATTACACTTGCTGACCCCATTGCCAATGTCGCCACTCTCACTCAGATGGCGGAGCAGGCGGAGAGAAATGGAGCCCAAATTGTTGTCTTCCCAGAGTTGGCTCTCACGGGGGCCACTTGTGGAGATTTGTTTACGCAACCCCTATTGCTTGAGGCTGTGGAAGAGGCCCTAGCGCAACTCAGTGCATGGGCGAATCAACACCACATTATTTTAGTGGTCGGTGCCCCACAACGCATTGATAATCGTATCGAAAATCATGCTTGTATCTTCTTTAACAATGAAGAAGAAGTAGATTCAGTAATGATTGAAAATATGTTTTCACGCGCTAAATCTTATATTCCTGCGGATAGCTGGCAAGCGCGCATTTTCACCCCATTTGCCGACAATCCACACGATTTTATTTTTAATCCACGTCATTCAGACTTACGTTTTGCTGTGGTGTTTGACGATGAGTGTTTTGATCCTCAAAATACCTTGGTTAAAGATTTCGCACATGCAGGAGCCAATGTCATCTTTTGTTTAAGTTCTGCGCCTTATATTGCAGGGACCCAAATTAAAGCGTGGACGCGTGGTGAAGTGATTTCTGCTCAACATCGCATGGTCTATGCGGTTGCCAATAGTGGGGCAGGGGAGAGTTCATCCGACAACGTTTATGGCGGTAACTCTTTCATTGCTGAAGATGGCACGATGCTGGCCGTTTCAGAACTCTTTTCGCGTACGGGATCATTGATTTTTGCCGATATTGATGTTGAGGCGTTGAATACACAACGTTTGCAAGATCGCTCTTTTGCAACGGAAAATTCAACCTTCTTAGATGTTGAACTTCCCGAACTTCAACCCCTTCAAGATATTTATGCAGCGATTGATGCGCAACCTTTTGTCCCCGATGATGAATATGAACTTGCGCAACTTTCCGAAGATGTGTTGGATATGCAAGCGAATGCCTTGATTCAACGTTTGGATCACATGGGCGCACAACATGCGGTGATTGGACTTTCGGGCGGACTCGATTCTACGTTGACCCTTTTAGCCACCCATCGCGCCTTTGAAAATTCGGGTCGCGATACAAAAAATATTATAACCGTAACGATGCCAGGATTTGGTACTGGTAAACGCACTTATGAAAATGCGTGTACATTGGCAAAAGCGTTGAATATCACCTTACAAAAAATTGATATTACGAATTCTTGTAAACAACATTTTGATGATATTGATCATGCCCATGACGATACTTCTATTGTGTATGAAAATGCACAAGCGCGTGAACGCACGCAAATTCTTTTGAGTTTGGCGAACCGACACCATGCGTTAATGATTGGTACGGGAGATTTATCCGAAATTGCTTTAGGTTGGTCTACATTTAATGGCGATCACATGTCGATGTATGCAGTGAACCCTGGGGTTCCTAAAACATTGATTCAAGCGATTGTTACTTATGTGGCTGAAAATACCGAAATCAAAAATCTTGCGAAAGTGTTGCACGATATTGTGGATACCCCTATTTCGCCTGAACTTCTTCCAAATAAAAAGGGCAGTAAGAAAATGGCGCAACCGACAGAGGATATTCTCGGACCTTATGAGATTCACGATTTCTTTATTTGGAATTTGATTGGACAAGGTTTTATGCCTCCTAAAGTATTATTCTTAGCGCAACGTGCATTTGAAGGAAAGTATGAGCCTGCGTTTATTCGAGAGAAACTTGAACTCTTTATTCGTCGTTTCTTTGCGAGCCAATTTAAGCGTAACTGTACCTCAGATGCGCCCATGATTCTCCCGATTGCGTTGTCGCAACGTGGTGACTGGCGGATGCCTTCGGATGCGAAAGCAAATCTTTGGTTAGCTTCGCTTGAAAATATGAAATAAATGAACATATAGCCCCTAATACAAGGGGCTTTTTTTTATTTAAATGGACCTGTGTATCCTAATCATTAAACCCAAAAATTAAGTCAAATAAAAAAGGTTTTATCTTTATGATTGTGTGAGGTGGAGTCCGCCATCTAAATACAAAATTTGCCCCGTTATGGTGGTTTGACGAATCAAAAAGAGAATCGAATCGCATATATCTTCAAGCGGTATCGCTTTTTGAATGGGTAGACGTGCGATATATTGTGTCATATTCGCACTCGGAATGTGGGTAGGGGGCAACACAGGGCCAAGCGCAATGCCGTTGATGCGGATGAGGGGCGCCTGTTCACGGGCGAGAGAAAGGGTCGCGTGGGCTAAAGCTTGTTTGGAGGATTCATAAGAAGAAGAAAAATTTTGATTTAAATGTAATTCCGCATCTAATAAATTAATGACAACGCCATTTTTCATTTTCTCAATAAGGGCGCAAGGGGTATGGTAATTGACTTGCCACATGATACGTTCAACTTCGTCAGATTCTCCATTTAGATGATAGAGAGATGCGTTATTAATCAAAATATCCCAGTGCAATGAGTCTAAGATGGAGAGTTCATTGGGTTGGGCTAAGTCTGCTCTCACAAGGGTGTGTCCGCAATATGTCCCACCGATTTCGTTAAATAAGTTCAACGCTTCTGTTTCTGAACGATGATAATGTAAAATAATCTGAAAATCGTGTTGTGCCAAAAAACGCACCAAGGAAGCCCCTATACGAACTGCACCCCCCGTAATGAGAACCGTTGGTTTTGAGTTACACATTGGGGATAATGTGTCCATCCGCTAATCGAATAATGCGATCGGCAAACGAAGCAATATGTTCATCATGCGTCACCATTACAATGGTGGGGCGTTGTGTAAGATCTTTGCGAATTTGCGTGAAAATTTCCAAAATACCTTCTCCGGACGCACGATCCAAGTTTCCTGTGGGCTCGTCGGCGAGAATTAAGTCGGGATTATTAATCAACGCACGCGCGATAGCGACACGTTGTTGTTCCCCGCCAGAGAGTTCATAGGGGTGGTGTTTAATGCGTTGAGAAAGGCCGAGTCTGTCTAACAATGCAAGGGCGCGTTCTTTGGCTTTGCTGTCGGGCTTTGGACTCATCTTGTTGGCAATTAAAATATTGGATAATACATTAATTTCAGGAATCAAATGGTACGATTGAAATACAAATCCAATGCGTAAACTCCGAAATTGTGAACAGGCACGATTCGACATTTTGCTAAAAACATTCCCATCGCAAGTAATTTCTCCTTCTTCGGGGCGTTCGAGCGTGCCGAGCAAGTTCAAGAGGGTGGTTTTTCCGCAACCCGAACTTCCTAAAAGAGCCACAAATTCGCCTTTTTGAATTTCGAGATTGATGTCGCGTAATACCTCTACGCGCGTCTTGCCGATGTTGTAACCTTTGACAACGTCTTTTACACTAATATATGGGGCATTCATCTCAAATCTCCTATTCGTATCGTAATGCTTTTGCGGGATCGAGGCTCGCTGCACGTAGTGCAGGAATCACCGCCCCTAATGTACATAATATCACCGACGTCACCCCAATAAATAAAATATCATAGAAGTCGATTCTACCCGGTAAGCCGCCAAAATAATAAAACTCAGCAGGGAATAAGTTTTTACCTGTTGCCCAGCGTGCAATTTCTAAAATATTGTTGCGATAAATCACCACGAGTATTCCTAAGGCAATTCCGCATACATTCCCAATGAGGCCTACAATTAAGCCTTGGAAAATAAAGATACGCATCACGCTTGCCGATGTGGCGCCTAACGATTTCATGATTCCAATTTCGCGTGTTTTTTGAACCACGACCGTAATTAAGGTGTTCATATTGCTAAATGCGGCGACAAGGACGATAAAAATTAAGAGGAAGAACATCATTGTTTTTTCCATTTTTAACACATCTAAGAATCTTTGATTCATGGTTTGCCAATCGGTAATGGAGTATCCGGGAAGGTTCTGTGAAATGAGTTCCACTTCTTTATCCATGTTAAAGGGATTGGGGACCCAACCGTAAATCACGCTTGCTGAACCCCAACTTAAATCAAGAAGATCATTCGCATCATCAATATTGATAAATAAAACTTGTGCATCAAAATCGTATTTATCAAACTTAAAAATTCCACTCACTGTAAATTCCATGGGTAAACTCATCTCGGCATTCTCTGCTACTTTCACTTTGCCTGCGTCATCAACCTCAACCATTTTAGAGAGTTTAGATGGAGAGTGAATGAGAATTTTGCTTCCAATTGTTAATCGCAATTGATTGGCAATTTGACACCCTACAATGACTTCATTTTTTTCAAGTGAAAATTCGCCATTGCCCAGTAAATTGTGTTTAAGCTCTTCAATTTTAACATTAGAATCAGGTTCAAGGCCTACAATCATTTTGGGTTCAAATTTTTTATGACATTGCACTAAAACAGGACTTTCTGTTGCAGGGACAAGGGTCATTCCAGGAACTTTTTCTGAAATTTTTTGAATCACCTTACCGGGGTCTTGTATGGCAATGGGGGCATCTGAAAAACTGTAACGCGTAATTCGTAAATGAGAGGTGGTCTCCATAATCTTTTGTTGCCAAAGATCTGTAAAACCTGTCATGACCGAAAGGACGATGATTAAAACCGCCACACCGAGCATCACGCCAATCACCGAAATACAGGTGATGACTGATACAGCGTTACGCTTAGGCTTGAGATAGGAAACAGCAAGCCCTAATTCAGTTTTGAGATTTGATATATTCATGGATTAGCGTTTATTCCGCAGGGGCTGGCGCAGGGGTTGCACGTCCGCGAATAGGCATAATCACAGAAAGGAAACCATCGGTTGTTTCAAGAATCATGGGGCTAACGCCATCATTGAACTTAAAGTTAACGGTATCGCTATTGGCGTTACGGAAAGGTTCACGGAGGAAGTTGGTTTGGAGGTGCATAATTAACTCAGGACCGGTGTAGTCAACTTCAACAGAATCTTTACCTTCACCAAAACTATCAAAGTGAGATTCAAGCTTGAGTAAGCCAGAAACAAATGTTAATTTAGCCACTGGGGTATCTCCACCTGAAGCCAATGCAACGCGTTCGAGTGCTTCCAAGAATTTCTTTGTAGGCACAGCAACCGTTGTTTGGAGTTCTTTGGGGATCACTTGACGATAATTAGGATAGTTACCTTCTAAGAGTTTGCAAATAAATTTTGCAACGCTACCATTATCAAAATCGAGTTCAAAAATAGCTTGTTTGTCGGTAGTTGCCACTTTGACAAGACCATCTTTTTCCAAGACGCTTTTCATTTGCATGGCTGAACGAATCGGAATGACGCTGTCGCCTTCTGCACCATCAAAGTTGTTGACTGCGCGCTCAATGAGGGCTAAACGTTTACCATCTGTCCCCGCTGCAACAAATGCACCATTGCGATTTGAGAATAAAATACCTGTTAAAATACGACGTGGCTCGTCCTCGTTGACCGCGTAACCGACTTGCGCAATCGCATTGGCTAACTCAGGTTGAGCGAGGTTAAAGCTACGAATTGGAGTCGTATCAACTGCAGGAGGGAACTCGGAAGGACTCAATCCATAAAGGACATAATTGGCACTTCCAGCCACAATTTTAGCATGATGTTGTTCGCTAACGTCAATCACAACAACTTCAGAATTACATAAGTTAACCAGTTGGAGTAATTTTTTAGCAGGAAGCGTGGTTTCGCCATCTTGATCAACAACGGCATTGATTGTAACTTCAGCGCGCATTTCAAGATCTGTCCCCACAATCATGAGTTTATCTGCTGTCGCTTTGAAATAGACGTTGCCGAGTACAGCGAGTGTGCTACGCGCACCAATAACGCTGGAGGCTTTTTGAAGGGCCTTGGCGAGTAATTGACGAGATATAGTTACTTTCATGGGATTTTCCTTAGGTTATTATTTTGTTTTAAGTATGAGCAAATTAACATATTTATTTATCATATAATATAACACGCCTTAAAAAAAAGTCAACCCTCATTAACACTTCGAGAAATGATTTTTTGAATTTCTTTTCTGAGGGGGAGTCTATAAATAATAAAGTTGATGATTACTTCTCTATTTTATGAACCGTTGCAATGGCTTGTTGATAGGCGCTTTGATAAATCCCTTGAAGTTCTTCTTTAACCATTGCAACCACATATAGCGTATGTGTTTGCGTGATTTTATACGCACGAAATGAATAAAAGGATGTGCGTTTTTTAGGGTCATTGGGATTGGGGAGGTTGAGTTGGAGGCCCCATGCGGTAATCGGACAGCTATCAATATTGGCTTTTTCGATTTTGACATTCCATTCAGGTTTGATCATTTGGCGTAACTGTTGATCGAGGGTTTGCTCTGTTTCGGCTTGAGTTTCGCAGAAATTAGGGGCGATCCCGACGGCGATGCAGTTCATCATTATGGGGTAGGGGCTTGCGGTGTCGAGGCTAGGGTTATCGCCAAGACGCGTGAAAATAATGAAGCTATCCGTTGAGCCTAACGTGCGGTGATAGGCGGGGTCTTTCACTTCTACAAAATCGGGGGCTAAGGCAAAGGCAAAGCCCAAATCACTTTGAACAAAAGTGGATGTTGCATTCGACTTGTCAAGAGTTCCGCAACCGACAGTTAAAAAAGAGACAACGACAGACAATAGAAATATTTTGAGGAGGTGATACATATTTTTTCCTTAATCAATGTGGCTGAGGCCTTACTTTAGATATTTTGGGTTAAACGATTCAATTTTTCTTCAGCATTGACCAAGAAGTGTCCTAAATGAAATGGTGCAAATGTTTCTTTAATTTTTTGATTGATTTCGCTCCAAACATCGCGGGTAGGACACTGATGTGTCATTTTACAACGCTTCGGTTCGCAAACACAACGAACGATAGATAAATCACCTTCCATGGACTCGATAACGCTTAAAAGTGAAATCTCTTCAGGAGGTAATGCAAGAAAGTATCCCCCTTTGACGCCACGACGTGCTTTCAAAAATCCTGACTTACGCAATTGAACAATTAAGCGCCCGACATATTTTTCAGAGATTTGTTGTGATTCAGCGATATCTTTAATGCGACGTGGAATATCAGAGTTTTGATAAACCGCTATATCAATTAAAATACGTAATGCGTATCGTCCTTTTGTTGAAATGCGCATGATACTCCTAAGTTTAATTTATTATTTGAATTTTTTTTCACAATGAATACTATACACTCTATTAATCTGAAAGTCAAATTATTTTACAAAAACATCTAAGTTTTTTTGAACAGCGCTCAAGGTGATTTTGGCTAGTTTTTCAAGCTCTTTCTCTGTAATATTGAGCGGTGGAAGCCAGTATAAGGTGTCGCCTAAATGACGAAGCAATGCCCCTTCTTGAAGTGCAATTTTAAAGCAGCTATATCCCACTCTTAATTCCGATGGAAAAGGTTTTTTCGTGTGGGGATCTATCCAGTCCATTGCCACAATACCGCCGATCATACGCAAGTTTTCAAACGCTTGAGTTTGATCATAAATCGATTGCATATATTGAAACATTAACGGGGATAAGGTTTGATTGATGCGTTCAAGTATATGATCGTGTTCAAAAATATCAATAACCGTATTTGCTGCTGCCGCTGCTGGGGCATAACCGCAGAACGTATTGGAGTGTAAAAATGATTTTTTTTCACTGTAATCTGCATAAAAAGCTTGATAAACTTCATTAGATGTTTGAACCACAGACATGGGGGCACAGCCCGAAGTTAACCCTTTGGATATGCAAATCATATCAGGGACAATCCCTGCATGTTCATAAGCAAACATTTTGCCAGTACGTCCAAAACCCGTCATAATCTCATCGGCAACCATCATCACATTATTTTCCGTACACCATGTACGGAGTCGGCGCAATAAATCCGCACTATAAATTTTCATATTGCCAGCCCCTTGGACAATTGATTCAAAAATAATAGCTGTTGTTGTGCGGGCATGGGGGGCTAAAAATGCTTCAATACGTTCCCAGTGAGCCTCATCCATTTTTTGAAAAAGGGGGTCGTCAATACTTGAAACATAAGGGATCTCTTCAATCTTCAAGATATCAGGCAACCATGCTTTATACATTTCAGCATAGAGGGGGGAATCGCTCACGCCTAAGGTTAAGAGGGTTTCGCCGTGATAGCCGTTGGCAAAAGCGATGATTTGAGTTTTTTCGGGATGACCCGTTTGCGCGTGATATTGGAGCGACATCTTCAATGCAACCTCAACGGCGGTTGAACCATTATCTGCAAAAAAAGATTTTTCACGTCTAGGAATTAATTTTGAAAGTTTTTCAGCAAGTAAAACGAGCGGTTGGCAACAAATATTGGCTGCGATAATGTGTTCGTACTGATCGATTTGAGCGTGCATTGCTTCACGAATCCGCGGTTCGCCATGTCCGAGGGACTTGCACCACCAAGAGCTAATCGCATCAATCACAGGGCCATGAGGCGTATAAAGCGTTGCCCCTTGTGCGCGTTCAACAATCATCGGGGGGAACTCTTCGTAGTCCTTCATCTGGGCGCACGGATGCCAAACATGTTGTAAATCAAGTGCTTGTAACTGCTCGTTTGTCATCATTTTAATTTTTTTCCAAAATAATTTTCGATGTAAGGGACAAGGATTTTGCAAATGTCAAAATGGACAACTGCGGGTATGGCATCACCATTAATAATTTTGACGCGTTCGGGTTCTTGGGCGGCAATCGCATGATAGCCTTGACGCACTTTTTGATGAAAAGTCATATTCTCTTTTTCCATACGATCTTCTTTAATTCGAGGGTCGTTGCGATGAATGGCGCGTTGCATTCCCGCTTCGGGTGAGAGGTCGATTAAAAAAGTGAGATTGGGTTTGAGATTTCCGCAAGCAAACGTGTTGATGGCTTCAATGGTGGCAATATCCATCCCTCGTGCGAAACCTTGGTAAGCGAGAGTAGAATCTGTAAAACGGTCACAAATCACACACACGCCATCCGCAAGAGCCACTTGAATAAGGTTTTGGACATGTTGAGCGCGTGCGGCTTCAAACAAAAAAAGTTCGGTTTGAAGGGTGAGGGGCTCTTTGCCTTGATGATGTTTAACAATATCGCGAAACTGTTCGGCAAGAGGGGTTCCGCCAGGTTCGCGCGTGAGAATCGCTTTGATGTTATTTTTATCAAACCATGCTTTAATCATAGCAAGTTGGGTGGTTTTGCCTGCGCCTTCGGGGCCTTCGAATGTGATGAAAAGTCCGGGTTTCATAAGATTCCTTTATTGAGAGAGTTTAATTTTCTTTGTTTAAAACATACCATTTATTTTGAATTTTACCAATAGAATTGTTAATTTTTTTCAAAAAAAATAGAAATGGGGTTGTATAATTTGAAAATGGGTTTAAATTATTAGAATGTAAGATATGTTTAAATAGAATAACCCAGGATGTAATATGTGTAAACTTTTCGGATATATAGTTGTGTCAATGTGTATTGTCTTTGGTGTGGGATGTCGTGTCGTACGCGATGTGAACGTTTCTGAGACGCTCCAGTTGCCGATGACGGCTCAACTTTATCTTTCTGCCAATTTATGGTATACGAACCCTGATAATATTGATGCGCGGAATCTTCATACGGGTGATTTTATTCCTGTAGGGACTGCGGTTTCGATTGTGGAATCAACAAATATTAAACTCGTTTTTCGTACCCTTCATTCTTCACAGTTGTTTACAGTGAACTATGATGAATCATGGATGGTTTTACCTGTCGAAGAGTTTATGAAACGCTATTTTACTTCTACGCCTGCTCAACAACAGTTTGATGCGGTCAATGCGCAGTTCTTAGATGCGATCAAAGGGGGCCGACTTGAAAAAGGGATGACGCGTAATGAGGTTTTAATGGCATGGGGATATCCAGTCACCGCGCGTACTCGTAACTTAGAAAATACCACATGGATTTACTTGTACGAACCTTTTAAATCTAAGCGTGTGATTTTTGATAAAAATGGTAAGGTGTCGGACTTTATTGATTTGAATTAGTTTTTTTATGCGTCAGACTTTTCGAATTCCTGCTTATTTTCCTTTGCAACTCCCCGATTTATCTTCAGTTGCACCTGAAAGTGAAGTCGTTTTTATCTTTCGCAAGATTTCTGCCCCAGTCTCTCTTTTTTTGAACGATCGACCAATTTTTCACGCGACCAATTTTTTTCGTGAATATACCTTAAAATTAATGGCAAATGAAGTCTCGAATGCGACGCTTTCCGCTTCTTTTGAATCGCTTAAAAATTATACACAATCCCAGTCTATTTTGCATCCTACGCCTATGGATGAGAATGGGTTTTCATATACCCATGGTTATCGTTATCCGATGATTCGTCAACCCGCTTATGCGTGCGGTTGGGATTGGTGTCATCCGATTGAACCGCGAGAAGGAATGGGTGAATTTGAGATGTCGTTTTCGGTGCAACAGCCCATAGCGTCTTGTTATACTTCATGTATCGAGGCTTTAAACTTAAAAGTGAATCATTTTTATATCGACTACGATTGGATGGACGATTTTTTACAAGTTAATGTCAAACCTTTTATTCAATTGGAGGTTTATGAATCGGGGGAATACAACTTAGAACTTTCTCTTAATCAAACACTTGAAGTTTCTCAAAAATTAATTTTAAATCAAGGCGAAAATGAACTTTACTTGGATTCTTTTATCCTTGAAAATCCTACGCTATGGTGGCCACATTCTTTAGGAACACCCTATTTATATGATTGTAAACTCGTGATTTCAAAAGATGAACAGTCTCTTGAGTTGAATCAAAAAGTGGGCTTTAAAAAAATAGAAATGACCACCTCGCAAGAAAACCCTCATTTGGGTTTTAAAATAAACGACAAACCTTTTTCGGTTTATGGCTCGAATCTTATTCCCACACATCAATCACTGTTGGATGAAAACTTTGAGGCCTATCAATCCCTAGTTATCCATGCAAAAAACGCCAATATGAACACGTTGCGCATTTGGGGGGGCGGCGATTATGCCCACGAAGATTTTTATGCGCTCTGTGATGAACACGGCATACTCGTTTGGCAAGATTATCCCTTTGCATGCAATTTATATCCCGAACACCCAGAGATGAAAAATGAAGTCGAAATCGAAGTGTCTCAACAACTTCAACGCATTCGTAAACATGTTTCATTGATGTGTTTATGTGGAAATAACGAAGTTCATTCTGCTTATTATGAATGGTTGCGAGATGCCAAAATTCCTTATTTTTATGGACACTATTATTTTCACGAACTTTTACCCCGTTTGACTTCTCAATACGCCCCCCATATCCCTTATTGGCCGGGAAGTCCGTATGATTCTATACATTCAACAACACCGAGTAGTATGAGTGCAGGGGATCGTCATGCTTGGCAATGTTACTTTGGCGACGAACCCGCCAAAGAAGATTTTCGTTATTTAGCCAACGATACATCGATGTTTATTTCGGAGTTTGGTTTTATTGCACCGCCTTTTTATCAATCTATCCCTATTGAAAATCGTTCTTTCGAATACTTAGATGCACTCTCAAATTACGGAATTCCTCTTTCGCGACTCCGCACTTATATTGCACAAGTTTATCATGAAGTGAGCGACGAATTGAATCTATTTTGTTTGCAAGGACTCCGTGCGCAAGCCTTAATGATACAGTATGCAGTAGATGCGTGGCGTCAGCGAGGCATTCAGGGCGTATTACTATGGCATTATAATGATTTAGGTGTTGCACCGAGTTGGGGGATGATGGATGGCGCAATGCGCGCACGTCCAGCATTATATGTGCTTCGTAAACTCTTTGCACCTATATATCTGGCGATCAATTCTTCTAAAGATCATCGATTTAAAGTGGATATATGCAGTGATACGCAACTTGATTCACGGGCAACCTTAGAAGTTCAACACTATATTGATGGCGCGTTAACGGATGCTACGCATCTTAAACCTCATTCGGTTGTAACCGCCCGTTTGGTGCTTAATGGAGAAACGCTTGCCCAAAATGTATGGTCGCCTTCATTACCACGAGAAAACCCTCCCTCAAGTGTTTTATTTTCTTTTGAAGTTGTGGCTATTTCCACAAAAAAATATGAAATTTATATCACTTCTTTGCAACCTGTATCTTTGGGGATTCCGACACTTGAAGCGTGCGATTTCGCCTACACATTTATCCCCTCTGCGATTGACTTAATCCCCAATGTCACTCAAAAAATTGAACTCACCATAGAGAGTGATTGTACTGAAAACTTAATACGGATTATCCAAAATAAATTGCACTTATTCGTATAACCAATGATTTTGCATCGACTATTTATTGTCGATATAAGCACGTACAGAAAGTTCATCTAAAATGGGCATTCCAATTTTATTACCTTCTTCATCCATTTTCTGTATCTCGATTTTAACGTCTAAATCTGTAAATTTGGTTTTACTATTCATCGGAAGCGGGATTTGATTCTTGACTTGATGCGGAATTTCAACACGGAAAAGTTCAATTTCGCCATTCCGTTTAAGCATAAAATCGCCACTTCCATGACGTCCAGGGATAAATTGATAAAACGATTGATCCAATGTTTGTGTGAGAAAATAAATTGAAAAATCGTTGGATGGAATCATAAATTCAATCGAGGAATCTTTATAAAAAGGGTGTTTGGCCATTGCGGGGCGTGGATCGTACACTTTTTGCATGTTGGCAATTTTTTGAAACCCTGAAACGATGGGCAAGAAATGAATTGAATAATCTAATGGTTTCTCAAAAATATAAGCAAATGATTTCCCATTTTGTGCGGTTAAGCGAATCGCTTTTTGTTGGGAATGACGTTGATTTAAGACGATTTCAGTATCGGGTAAATTTGCATTGAGTTCGAAAATAACATCAGAAAAACCAATCGGTGTAAAGGTTTCGCAGTGAAGATAACGCAATTCTGTATCGCCGACAATGCGTGTGAGTTGCCATGAAGAGTCTTTGGCGTGGAAGTTCTGCAAGGCTTCTAGGGTATCGAATGTGGGCACATATAAATGTTCCCATGCAAAAATAGACCCCATAATTACGATAAATGCAAATGTTGTAAAACCTAATATTTTTTTCATAATGGTAGACGTATCTTCGTGTTAAGTATAGTGACTGATGTATACTATAATCGCTACGATACGTCTTTTCAATTCAACAGATGACTATAAAGTTTTTAATTTGCTATTTTCTTACGAATTAGACAAAATTAGCTAACAAAGTTAAACTTAATCATCGTCGTCATCATCATCGTCGTCGTAGTCATAATCATCATCGTCAATATCAAACAAATTGAAATCGAGCTTAAAATAAAGGGAAATCGTTTTTCCTTTGTAAACGATTTTAATCATGTCATAATGTTTTCCGTTATGAGTCATTAGTGCTTGTCCAGAGATGCGTGCCCCGTGATAATTTTGACGAATATACTTATATTCTTCATCGACACTTTTGACTGAATGTGCGGTTTCAAAACTTAAAGGTTCGATACGTTTTTGTGATGAATCAAGTTGTGCTTGAGTGGTGTCTGTCATTGTGAGAGTTGAATCAGGGCTGGGTGAGGGGGTAGAAGATTGAGTAGAATCAACTGCGTTTGCCCATAGATTAACACTCAATACAATGGTCATTGCAACGGTCAATAAAATTTTTTTCATGGCATCCTCTTTTTGTTTAATTATGGATTATAAGACTTGGGTTTGAGAATGGGATGGACAAAACGTCCGTGCTTTTCAGTGCTTTTGCCATAGTTGATGGCTGCGGTCGGACATCGATTGATGCACGCCATACAAAATTCACATTTGGGTTTAATCCACTCAGGTCCATGCATGTTCATCTTTATCGCCTGAGAGGGGCATATCGATTCACATTTTTTGCATTTGATACAATTGTGATTGATTTTGAATTTTTTTGTTTTTCTAAATTTGTCATAGAAATAATATGCGATCAACGAAAACCAGCGGGGGAACGGACCTCTACAGTCGTTGAAATCTCCGAAATCACGTTGTAAAATCTGACTCCGTATATGCGCGCATTTTGTTTGTGTTTCAATATTGATTTGATATTGTTTTTCATGCGATGGAATTGTAAAAATAGGGAGATAATTATCCACTTGTCGAACCGTAAATACGGCATGAAGTGGAAGTGTTTTTTTTGCCAAAGTTTGACGCACAAAGCGTTGCGCATCCCCTGCATAAGACCCACATGAAAGAACGAGATAGATATATGCGGGTGGACTTGAGAAAGAAACATTCTCTAAAAAAAGTTTGACCATGTGAGGGATTCCTAAGAAATAAGTGGGGCAAATAATCCCCACACTTTCGTTCGGGCTAATCCAAAAATTGAATTTTTCATTTTGCGTAGTCTCTGCAATATTAATCATGCGTTCATGATCTTTTGCAAGATAATGCGTTAATGCTAAACAATTTCCCGTCCCTGTAAAATAGAAAATCATATTTCCCTTTAAAGTGACCCTTTGGTAGATAAGACCCCTTGAATGCGGTCATCTTTGAGTGTTGCTTGATCTAATGCTTTAGCAAAAGCTTTGAAAATAGCTTCAAAAACGTGGTGGACTTCATCGCCTTTCATGAGTTGAATATGAAGATTCATTCCTGCATTGGTACAAAGCGCACGGAAAAATTCACGGAAAAGGGTGACGTCTAAGTCTTTGATATATGGCACGGGGTAGGTCACATCCCATACCAAAAATGCACGCCCAGAAAGATCAAGCGCAACAAGCGCTAATGATTCGTCCATCGGGAGAATGGTGTGTCCGTAGCGACGAATCCCACCTTTATCCCCGAGTGCATCAACGAGTGCGTTCCCGAGGGTGAGCCCGAGATCTTCCATCGTATGATGCGCATCAATTTCAAGATCGCCTTTGGCTTTAATCGTGAGATCGAACAGACCATGACGCGCAAACAATGTGAGCATGTGATCGACAAAGGGGATGCCGGTATCAATTAGAGCGATACCCGTCCCATCTAAATTAAGTGTGATATCGATGTCGGTTTCTTTGGTCGTGCGTTTACATGTGCCGATGCGTGTCATGATCAATCCTTGGTGTTGATTTGATTATTTAATATTAGGTCCATCAAAAGCGAGAATTCCGCCACACCCTTCGGTGGTTTTTGCATAACTATCGCGAATGGGGTCGTGCAACTTGCTATAATAGTAGAAGAAGCTGGATGCTTTTTGGCCTGCGTAATTGAACGTGAAGTAGACGCGATTTCCCCCGTTGGGCCATTCAACCCCTTTTAAGGCAAGCATATCGACCGTATAAGTCGCGGATTGACCGGGTTTAAGTTCGCATTTTTGAAGACTATTCATGCCACCCGCGCTGAGCTTGTATTCTTTGGCGTCTATAAACACTTTGAGTACATCTTTTGCAAAAGTTTGTCCATCGGGAATTTTGACGGTTTTATCGGAGGTGTTTTTAAGGGTGAACTTAAATTTACCATCTCCAAAAGGATTTTGGTATTGAATTGGTTTTTCGGCAGGGACTTGTTCTGCGGAGAATACTATCTTTTGCGACTCTTTAACCGCTTTAAGATAGTTGTTTACATTCGCAACATCAGCATCGTCAATGGCTTTAAATGTTTTGTAGAATGGGACATCTTCAATGCTATTACCCATGAAGATATAAGATTTTCCGGTTTCAATAGGGGTTGCATCGCCTGTCCAACCGACATTGATTTGTGTGGTTTTTCCCGCTTCTGTTTCGATATCGATACGACAGCGCACTTGGGGAGGAATACTGCGTGTTGATATTCCGGGATGAATGGTTATAATTTTTCCAGCAATGATAGCTGTTGAAGTATTCATTTGCATTTGGATAGATTCTAAAACTTTGGGTTGGATAATTGCAGGCGCAGAATCATCGCAACAAGTAAAATCAGTTTTATTGCCACAGCAACAAGCTGAAAGGAGGGTAGATACTGTTAAAACGGAGGATAAGACAAGTGTTTTTTTCATGATGACCTCATTGATTGTGGGGTTAAAGGAGACGTCTAACTACTATATAAG
>CAZIVM010000021.1:0-21621 GCA_964542845.1 uncultured Victivallales bacterium | reverse complement strand
GATTTAAAATGTAAATTTATTATTGAAAAATTAAAAAAGAGATGTATATTATAAATAATTAATAATGAATAATGATCTTCAAAACCCTCGATTAAAGGAAGTTCAAATATGAGCAATATCGCCCTCGACACCATGCGTCATAGTGCCGCCCATGTGATGGCAGCCGCAGTCCAAGAAATCTATCCCGATGTGAAGTTCGATATCGGCCCTTGCACCGAAGATGGTTTCTACTACGATTTCGATTTCGGTAAAACATTAGTCCCCGAAGATCTCAAAGCGATCGAAACAGCGATGATTAAAATCATCAATAAAAAACTTCCGTTTGAAAAGATGGAATGGAGTCGTGAAGAGGCACAAAAGTTCTTAACTGAAAAAAATCAAACCTATAAACTTGAGCGTTTGGCAGATATCCCCGAGGGAGATGCCATCACCTTTTATAAAGTGGGCGAATTTGTCGACCTCTGTCGCGGACCCCACCTCGAACACGCAGGGCAAATTGGTGCCGTAAAACTCACCACCATCGCGGGCTCTTACTTCAAAGGAAAAGAGACCAACCCCATGCTCCAACGCATCTACGGAACCGCGTTCCCTTCCAAACAAGAGCTTAACGAATATTTCCAAAAACTCGAAGAAGCTAAAAAACGCGATCACCGTAAATTAGGTAAAGAACTCGATTTATTCTCCGTGAGCGAAGATATTGGCCCTGGCTTGGTATTGTGGCATCCCAAAGGAGCACGCATTCGTCATCAAATCGAATCCTACTGGAAAGATGAACACTACGCCAACGGCTATGAACTCGTTTATACCCCACACATTGGCCGTTCACAACTCTGGGAAACCTCGGGTCATATCGAATTTTACCGCGAGGGGATGTATCCAAGCATGAACATGCAAGAGAAAGATAAGCACGATCACGATGCCTACTTCCCTAAACCTATGAACTGCCCTTTCCATATCGAAATTTATAAGGCAGGCCTCCGCTCTTATCGCGAACTCCCATTCCGTTGGGCTGAGCTGGGCACCGTTTACCGCTATGAAAAATCAGGTGTATTGCACGGCTTACTCCGTGTTCGTGGCTTCACACAAGATGATGCACACATTATTTGTACACCCGAACAAATCGAAGACGAAATCGTACGCGTCTTAAAATTCTCTTTAAATATTTGGAAAGATTTCGGATTTAGCGACATCAAAGCCTATTTAGCCACACGCCCCGAAAAAGCAGTTGGCCCAGCCGATCGTTGGGAACAAGCAATGCAATCGTTGCAAAAAGCGATCGACGTTTGCGGATTAACTTGCGAAGTGGATGAAGGGGGCGGTGCGTTCTATGGTCCTAAAATCGACCTCAAAGTGCGTGATGCAATTGGTCGTGAATGGCAAACCACCACGATTCAATTCGACTTCAATTTGCCCGAACGCTTCGATTTAACCTATGTCGGCAACGACGGCAAACAACACCGTCCTTACATGGTTCACCGCGCCTTATTAGGTTCTATTGAACGTTTCTTCGGTATTCTTACCGAACACTACGCAGGTGCTTTCCCTGTATGGCTTGCCCCTGAACAAGTGCGTTTACTCCCTATCACCGATGCCCAAATCGAATACGCCAATGCTGCCGAAGAAAAACTTCGCAAAAAAGGAATTCGTGTAACCGTGGATCGTCAAGCCTCCACCATCGGTGCCAAAATCAAAAACGCACGCAATCAACGCATCCCTTACATTGCGGTGATTGGTGAGCGCGAAGTTGAAAATGGCGAATTTGCGGTGAGAAGTCGTGCAGAAGGCGAGCTTGGACCCATTTCTTTTGAAAAATTATTGGAAAAAATTGAAAATCAACTTGCAAATCGCACATAAGTGATGTATATTATTAAATTAATTTTTCGTAAAAATTTTAAAAAACCTTAGTTGGAGGATCGGATTATCGCTACGTTAATCAAAGAAAATGATCGCACATATCGCGATCGTCAAATGCGTGTCATCGGCGCCGACGGCGAACAACTCGGCATCATGAGTTTCAATCAAGCTATCGAGACTGCAAAGTCCAGTGGCTACGATTTAGTCTTAGTTTCAGACAAGTCAGACCCTATGGTCGTGCGTACCATGGACTACGGCAAACTCATCTATGAACAACGCAAACGCGAAAAAGATCAAAAGAAGAAAAATCAAACGCAAAAAGTCAAAGAAGTTAAGTTCAAACTTCGCGTAGGTGAAAATGATTACAACTACAAAATGGCACATGCTGAAGACTTCTTCCTTAAAGGTTATAAAGTCAAAATCACCATTCAATTTGCTGGACGTGAGTTGGCACATAAAGAGATTGGTTTTGAACTCTTCAAACGCATCTCAGGCGAATTAACCGCTTTTGCATCGTTCGAAGGCGAACCCAAACTCATGGGAAGAACCATCTCCGTGATCTTCACACCCAAAAGCAAAAAAGCCCTCGAAGCCCTCAATAAGTCGGCACGCAAAATTGATCCTAACGCTGTGTTGGAAGATCAAGACGGTATCGACGACGTTGAAGAAGGCGACGAAGCTTAATATCAATTTAACGGACCCCGACATCCTGGGTCAATCAAAGGATGTCCTTGCCGAAAATGGCTGGCATCTGCCGCTTCGGGAAGTATTCAAACAGCAACTTCTTAACCATAAGGAGACAAACGATGCCTAAAATGAAAACACGTAAGTGTGCTGCTAAACGCGTGAAACAAACCGGTTCTGGGAAGTTTCGCCGTAACTGTGCTGGTAAACGTCACATTTTGACGCACAAATCACGTAAACGCAAAAACCGTTTACGCAAAGGTGCAGAAGTGAAGTCTACCGAGATCCGCCGTATCAAATCTTCATTGCCCTACGGCTTGAAGTAATAACCCTTAATCTGATTACACAGGAGATTAAACCATGCGCGTAACATCCGCTGTACCATCCCGTAAACGCCGCAAGCGCGTGCTGAGTCAGGTCAAAGGTTTCTATGGCTGCTCAAGCAAAAACATCCGTACTGCTTATGATGCTGTTGTCAAAGCGATGAGCCACGCTTATCGCGGACGTAAGCAAAAGAAGCGTCTCTACCGTCAACTTTGGACTGTCCGTATCAATGCGGCTTGTCGTCAACAAGACATCAACTATTCTAAATTCATCCACGGATTGAAATTAGCTGAAGTTGATCTCAACCGTAAGGTTCTTGCTGACCTCGCTGTCAACGATGCTGCTGCGTTCACTGCATTGGTAGCACTCGCAAAATCCAAAATCTAATTTTTGAATTTTGACCGCCCGGTTCCGATAAGGGCCGGGCTTTTTTGATTTTACAACCCGAGGAATAAATATGTCTAACACCCCATCATCATCACTTTCAGTATTCACGATTTGGCAAAAACGCAAACCCGAAGTGAAAGAGTGGTTCATTACTGGCGACGAAGCAGGCGCAAACGCCATGCTCGAAGTGTTAGCAGAACTCCAAAACCAAGTGGGGTCTGACAAACGTAATATTCTCTTAAATGACGACCCCGAAGAGAGCCGTGTCGAAGGCAATCCTCGTCGCGCCATCATGATGAAAAAACTCACATTATGGGTCATTAGAGCCCCTATGGCACCCAACTTTGTCGTCGTGGAAAAAGATGACCACATCACCTTTGAGTTTACCCCCGAAACCCTCCCCGATTTAATCGAGGGAATCACCGATATTCGTAACGGCTATGCCGCTGCCACCTTACCTGGGCACGAAGTCGATTTAACTTTTACTAAGTAATTTTCCCTGAATTCTTTTTCTCATCACCCCAAAAGCAATCCTCTTGTTTTTTGACTAAAAATAGAGAAATTGAAAGCAATTCACCTTGAAAAAAGCATTTTTTTTGAACTTTTCTTAACAGTAAGTGCATTTTTATTTGATTTTAATGTAAAGTGAATGTAAATTTATCTATAAAAATATTAAAAATCGAAATCAAACTTAAAAACCCTCCAACCCAAAGAGAATTCAATGATTGAAAATAGCGATTACATTTTGGAACTTCTTCAAGAGTACGGAATGGTCACAGATGAACAAGTCAGCGAAGCGTGGAACAAAGTAAGTGAGACGGATGGGGCACTTAACGTTGTTGAAGCCTTGCTTGAGAATGGCGCCATTGCTAAAGATGAACTCATGTCGATGCTCGCACAACAGTATGGCATGGAATCGGTCTCCCTCGACGGCTTCGAAATCCCAGAAGATGCACTTAAAATCCTCCCTGGTGAGGCCGCCGTTAAATACAACGTTATCCCTATTTCGGTGCATGGCAACACGGTGACTATCGCCATGATCGACCCCACCGATGTTGCAACACTCGACTCGATTCGTTATGTTTTAAATAAAGATGTCGATGCAGTCATCGCTCCCGAAGAACAAATTAAAGAACTCATCATCAAATATTATGGTGATATCGTCTCACAAGCGCAAGCCACACTCGCCGCTTACGGGGGTGAAGTGGATGGCGTCGAATTTTCTGACAATTATGACGACGACCCCGAAGCCGCAGCCAGTGCTAAAGCTGATGCGCCAATCATTCGCTTGGTTTCACAAATTTTAACTGATGCTTACGAAATGAAAGCATCAGATATTCACTTGGAGCCTATGGAAAAACGTTACTGCGTTCGTTACCGTATTGATGGTGTCTTACGCGAAGTGGAAGGTCCCCCCAAATATCTCCAATCCAACATCACGTCACGTTTAAAAATCATGGCAAAATTGGATATTTCCGAGAAACGTATTCCTCAAGATGGACGTATCAACCTCAAAATGCGCGAAAAAGAGATCGACTTACGTGTCTCTACCATTCCTACAACTAATGGCGAATCAATCGTTATGCGTATTTTGGATAAAGCTTCTATTCAGTTGGATATTCCTCAACTCGGTTTTTATGAAGACGACCAAGCCATTGTGAGCCGCTGTTTGGCTTATCCTGATGGTATCTTTTTGGTCACAGGCCCTACAGGTTCGGGTAAAACCACCTCTCTTTATGCGTTCTTAAATACATTGAATACGCCTAACCGAAAAATTATCACGGCCGAAGACCCTATCGAGTATCAGCTCGCAGGGATCAACCAAGTGCAAATTGATGCACGAATCAACTTTACATTTGCGGCGGCACTACGTTCTATGCTCCGTCAGGCGCCCAACGTGATTATGGTGGGGGAAATCCGTGACCAAGAGACTGCCACCATTGCGATTAACGCATCATTGACAGGTCACTTGGTGTTCTCTACCCTCCATACCAATGACGCCCCAGGGGCGATTTCTCGTTTGATTGATATGGGCGTCCAGCCGTTCTTGGTGGCCTCATCTGTTCGTGCGGCCATGGCGCAACGTCTTCTCCGACGCGTCTGCAAAAACTGCGCAGAGCCCACCGAAGCATCTCCCGATGAAATTCGACTCCTCGAATTGACACCTGAGTTCCTTAAATCTGCCCAATTAATGAAAGGGCGCGGTTGTGAAAAATGTAATGGTTCAGGCTACAAGGGACGTCTTGGAATCTATGAGATTTTCACAGTTAACGATCACCTCCAACGTTTAATTTTTGCAAAAACCCCCAACTCTGTTCTTCGTGATGAAGCGCGTAAAGGTGGGATGAGAACGTTGCGTGAAGATGGGTTGCGTAAAGCAGCTGCCGGGGTTACCACTTTAGCAGAGGTAATCATTAATACTGTTGGCGATGAAGCTGCCGAATAAGATGGGAGATAAAAATGTTTGATCCGGAATCCATGGCATTAAAAGATATCCTTACCTCAGAAGGAATTTGTAGTGAAGAGCAAATTGCTCAATTTGAAGAAGAGTTTTTAAATACGGGGAAACCCTTACAGCGTACCATTGTCGATGATGGTTATATCACCGAAGAAGGGATGCTTGACTTAATCGCAAACAATTTAGGGACAGAAGTTATCGACTTAACCACTATCGATATTCCTCAAGCGGTTATCGCCTCGATTGAACCTGGAATTGCGCGGGGCCATGGGGTCCTTCCAATTAGGGTTACCGATCGCGAAATTCAACTTGTTGCCCGCAACCCGTTGAACTACCAGCTCGTGGACGAACTCCGCTTCCTCCTCGGCAAAGATGTTCATATCTTAGTCGCACTTGAATCACAAATTGATCGTAAAATCGAACTTTATTATCCAGATGCATCCATGGAAGATGTGATGAAAGAGTTTGGAATTGAAGAGATTACAAGCAACGCAATGGAAGCTCAAAACGGCAATGTGGTCAATGACACATCGATTGTACGCCTTGTTGAAGCGATTCTCGTCCAAGCTGTCAAAGATAAAGCATCTGATATCCACTTTGAACCTTTTGAAAAAGAGTTCAAGATCCGCTATCGTATTGATGGAGCACTCTATGAGATGACGCCACCTGCAAAGCAACTTGCCGCCCCTATGATTAGCCGTGTCAAAGTGCTTTCAGGATTGAATATTTCGGAAAAACGACTTCCTCAAGATGGTCGTATCCAAATGAAAATTGCGGGTAAACCGATCGACTTGCGTGTATCTTGCTTACCCACAGCTTACGGAGAATCCGTGGTGCTTCGTATCCTTGACCGAGGCGTTGTAAATCTTGACCTCGATGTTTTGGGAATTGGAGAAGATGTCCTCTTTATGATTCGCGAAGTAATTGCACGCCCCAATGGGATTTTCGTGGTGACAGGACCTACGGGTTCAGGTAAAACCACGACACTTTACTCTTGTTTAAAAGAGGTGAATACTCCCGGCGATAAAATCTTAACCGCAGAAGACCCTGTCGAGTACGATATCGAAGGTATTATCCAGCTTCCGATCAATGATGCAGTGGGTATGACTTTTGCCAAAGCGCTTCGTGCGTTCTTGCGTCAGGACCCAGACATCATTATGTTGGGGGAGATTCGTGACTTAGAGACCGCAACCATGGCGGTTCAAGCCTCATTAACAGGTCACTTTGTATTCTCAACACTCCATACGAACGATGCAGCAGGTGCTGTAACACGTCTTGTCGATATGGGTGTCGAACCCTTCTTGGTGAACTCCGCATTGGTTGCGGTACTTGCTCAACGTCTTATCCGTCGTGTTTGCCCTGAGTGCAAAGTCCCATTTGATCCCACAGACGAGGATTTAGAAGAACTCGGTATTTCGCGCGAAGATGTTGGTGGACGTCAATTCTGGTACGGAAAAGGGTGTCCGACATGCGGTCAAACAGGTTACAAAGGTCGTAAATCAATCACTGAGATTTTAATGGTCGATAACTCAATTCGTTCACTTATTCTCGACGTCGCGCCTACCATGGTGGTGCGTGAACGTGCGCGTGAACTCGGGATGCGTACCATTCGTGAAGATGGCGTTCGCTCCATTCTCGCAGGCGAAACAACCATGGAAGAAGTTCTCCGCTATACCTAATATAAATATAAAAACAAATCAACAACACAAAACATAAGGAGTCAATTATGGCTATTGATTACACGATGCACGATTTATTGCAATTAATGGTAGACACAGGAAGCTCAGACTTACACGTTGAAGTTGGCGCGCCCCCCTCTGTCCGCGACAAAGGCGATCTTGTTGCCATCGATGGACTCGAACCCAATACTGCAGAAGAAACTGCCGAGTTAGTCAAATCAATCTGTAACGACGATCAATGGGAAGAGATTCACAGAGACGGAACGGCCGACTTTGGTCTTGCATTTAGCTCCGAAGCGCGTTTCCGTGTCTCTGCCTTTAAACAAAAAGGGGTCATTGGTTGTGTGATGCGTCAGATTCCAAATCGTCTCCTCACGCTCCAACAAATTGGTCTTTCTGAAGACGTTAAAGAGATCTTAAAACGTCCACGTGGTTTAATCCTCGTCACAGGACCAACGGGTTCAGGTAAATCAACCACATTGGCTTCTATGATTGACATTATCAATCAAGAAGAAGCAGCGCATATTATCACGATTGAAGATCCGATTGAGTTTTATCATGAACATAAAATGGCACGCGTTATTCAGCGTGAAGTGGGAACAGATGTTCCTTCTTTTGCCGATGCGTTACGCCGTGCGCTTCGTCAGGATCCCGATGTAATTCTTGTGGGTGAGATGCGCGACTTAGAAACAATCAGTGCAGCGATTTCTGCGGCTGAAACTGGACACTTAGTTTTTGGAACACTTCATACAACAGGTGCGACCCGTACTGTCGACCGTATTGTTGATGCGTTTCCAACCAACCAACAAGAACAAGTTCGCACACAGCTTGCAGAGACAATTGTAGGGGTCATTTCCCAAGTATTGTGTCCACGTGCAGACAAGCCCGGACGTGTTGCCGCTTTTGAAGTCATGTACGCGACCCCTGCGATTAAAGCATTGATTCGCGAAAACAAATCTTATCGTATCACCTCTGAAATTCAAACAGGGGCAAAATATGGAATGTTTACATTAGACAACCACCTTTCAGATCTTTATCGTCGCGGCATCATTACGAAAGATGAACTCTTGAAAAAATGTCAAGACCCCGCCGCGATTCGTCAAGAATTTAGATTCACGGATTAATAGGAGTCACGCTTTATGCCAAATTATGAATTCAAAGCCATGGATGCTTCAGGAAAAAACGTTACCGGAACACTTGAAGCAGCCTCCGAAGACCAAGTCATCACTCGTCTTAAACAAGAAGGATTGTACCCCACGTCAGTCAAAGAGACCAAAAGCGCAACAACCAAATCAACTGAAGCGCGAATTGAAAATGCAACTAAAGAAGAAAAAGCGTTGGCCGCATTGCCAACAGATCCAGCTAAATGCCCCAAAATGAAACTAGCTGAGATTATGCTTTTTACACGTCAGTTATCGATTCTTTTAGATGCAGGTCTTCCATTAATTCGTTCGTTAAAAACCTTGCAACGTCAGGCTGTAACCCCCTCTGTTAAATCCGTACTTAACTTATGTGCAACATCGGTAGAGAGTGGCGCAACATTCTCTGAGGCGTTGGCTCAACACCCTAAAAGTTTTGACAAACTTTTCTTGAATATGGTGCGTGCAGGTGAAGCGGCAGGGGCGATGGAAACCATCTTAGATCGTTTGGCTGAATTCATGGAAAAAGCAGCACGAATCACTGCCAAAGTGAAAGGGGCGATGATTTATCCTTGTATTGTTTTAAGTATCGCTTTAATTATTACATTTGGTTTGATGATTTTCATCGTGCCAAGTTTTACAGGAATCTTTGCGGGATTGTTAGGTAAAAATGCCCAAATGCCATGGTTGACCGTCCAAGTTATTGCGCTTTCTGACCTCATGCAACGCGGACTTGGCCTTTGTCAAGGAACCTTCTTTGAATATTTTGAAGGGCCCATTGAAATTGTAGGACTTTGTATTATCCTCTTCTTTGGATTCAAATTTATTGTTCGCACACCAGCAGGACGCATTGGGGTCGACCGCCTCCTCTTCAAAATGCCACTTTTCGGACCCATTATCTCTAAGACAGCGATTTCACGTTTTTCTCGTACATTAGGAACTCTTTTAGGTTCAGGTGTTGCGATGTTACAAGCACTTCAAATCGTGAAAGAGACCGCAGGAAACTACATGGTAGCCACAGCGGTTCAAAAAATTCATGATGCGGTCAAAGATGGTGAAGGAATGGCAGAGCCACTTTCAGCTTCAGGAATCTTTCCACAAATGGTGGTTGCGATGGTTGAGGTGGGAGAAGAGACTGGTAAACTTCCTGAAATGTTAAACAAAGTTGCCGAAACCTACGAAGAAGAAGTAGATAATGCCGTTGGTGCTTTAACATCAGCGATTGAGCCTATTATGATTGTATTCCTTGCGGTAATCGTTGGGGGTATTGTGATTGCGCTCTTCTTACCGATGGTGGAAATCCTCAAAAAACTCGGTTAAAATATGCAAAATATCTTCGTTAACATCGGCAATACACATGCCGTTTTTGCGAAGTGTGAAGATCAGAAATTTGTGCGCGTCCTTACCCAAGCGACGCGCACAAACGTTTTTACACTTCCTTATGCCTCGGATGTCTTTTATTGGGTGGCAAGCGTTGTCCCTGAAGTCAACCATCATTTTCCCAAAGAACGGACTCGCTTTTTGACCGCAGAAGATGTTCCAGATATCGGAAATATGTGTAGTGAACTAGGCGCAGACCGTGTCGCAAATTTAATCGCGGCCCAAGCATTGTTTGGAGGCAATGTCTTTGTTCTTGACATCGGTACATGTATTACGCTAGAAGGACTCAATGAAAATGGCGATATCGCTGGCGGAGCCATCTTGCCCGGACGTCGCTTAACGCATCAAGCAGTCTCTGACTATGCTTCACTGCTTTATAAAACCCCGCTTGCAGAGACGCTCCCCAATCAACTCGCTTTTGATACAACCACCGCGCTACAACTCGGGATTGAGACGGGTCTTTTAGGGGCAATGAAAGAGATCATCGCCTTAGCACGCCCCATAGCAAAAAAACTTGTCATTACGGGTGGCGACGCCCCCTTTTATTTACCCCATATCCCACACGATTTATATGCACCCGATCTCACGCTCATGGGAATTAAAATATTTGCAGAGCAACAATCTTAATCGTTTTTTATTGAATGCAAGTTGAAAAACGCGCGTGTGTGCGCTATATTATATATAATATACATTCTCATACTCCATTACTTTCGCATCGAAAGGCTCTCTCATGAACTCATCCGCTCCCTCCTATATGCCACTCGTATTTATGACCAGCTTAGGCTGTTCAAAAAACTGGGTCGATTCAGAAATTGCAATCGCCGCAATGCTTCAAGCAGGATTTGGATATGCCGCAGACGAAAAAAGTGCGGATGTATGGTATATCAACACGTGCGGTTTTATTGCATCCGCCCGTGAAGAAGGGGATGAATACATGCGCAAAGCGGTGCGCTGGAAAAAGCGTGCGCCACAACGTCGTAAAATTGTGATTGCTGGATGTATTGTTTCTTCTAAATATTTTGAAGAATTCAAAGGCAAATTTCCCGAAGTGGATTTATGGATTCAACCCGATGAAGTTCAACAAGTGCACCTTAAAATGCAAGCGATGTTTGCAAATAGTGCGCTTGAAAGTGCGCCAACAAAAGTGGGGACTCAAAAATATTTGTACGACCATTGCACACCGCGTGTCCAGCTCACACCTGAACATTTTGCATATATCAAGATAGCGGATGGTTGCGATAACAATTGTTCATACTGTGCAATTCCAAGTATCCGTGGGAAAAGTCGTTCTCGTACCATTGAATCGGTGATTGCTGAAATTCAAAACTTAGTTCAATTAGGAGTGAAAGAAATTATTTTAATTGGACAAGATATTACACGTTTTGGGATGGATAGAGAAGGAGGAGAAACCTTGATGCAACTCCTCGAAAATATCGAAAAAATAGAAGGCGATTTCTGGGTAAGACTCCTCTATTTACACCCTGCGCGTTACCCCAATGAATTAACTCAACTTTATAAAAATGCAAAACACCTTGTCCCTTATCTTGAAATGCCAATTCAACACATTTCGGACAACATGTTAACGTCGATGAATCGTAAAGTGACAGGCGCACGCATTAAAGAAATTTTCACGACACTTCGCCAAGAGGCCCCACAAGTGGCTTTGCGTACAACATTTATTGTAGGCTATCCAGGCGAAACGGATCAAGATTTTGCTGAAGTCATGGATCTCATTCGTACTGTAGAATTTGATCGTGTGGGCGCTTTCATTTTTCAGCCCGAACCTCATACACCTGCTGCGAAATTAGAAAACCCTGTCGATATCCAAGTTGCGCAACAACGCTACGATGCGTTGATGTCGTTACAAAACGAAATTAGTCTCAAACGCAATCAAGCCTTGATTGGTCAAACCGTAGATGTGCTGATCGACGATTTTGACGGCGAAAAAATGATAGGTCGCACTTACCGAGACGCGCCCGAAATTGATAATATTGTCTTCATACGCAAAGCGATTAAAAAATTAAACGTGGGAGATCGCGTTCAAGCTGTTGTGACAGATGCCAACGCTTATGAACTCGAAGCCACCCTCTTAACACGAAAGGGGAAATTATGAATATTTCAAACTCCCTCACATGTCTCCGAATCTTTTTGATTTTTTTCTTTCTCATTTTAGCAAGTATTCAATGTAAATTTCCTGGTTTTTACCCGTTCATTGATATTTCATCTGAGACCGTTTTATGGTGTCATCGTTCTGCATTTTTTATTGCAATTATCGCAGCAGTCACCGATTTTTTTGATGGCTACTTAGCCCGAAAACTCAATCAAGTTACCGATTTCGGCGCACTCATGGATCCCTTGGCTGATAAAATCTTAATCATGGCCGTATTATTAGTATTTGTTGAAGCAAAACTTATCCCTGCATGGATTGCTGTGGCAATTATTGCGCGCGAATTTATGGTAACAGGATTACGTACATTAGCGGTCAAAAAAGGGGTCATTATCCCTGCTGATGGTTGGGGAAAGATTAAGACCGTGTTGCAAATGACCTTATTAGGAATTGGCGGATGCGCATGGGTTCACTTCTTACCTGATGGCGTTGATTTAGTCGAACGCGTTTCAGACCTCAATATTTATCGCATTATCTGGCACGGTGCGCTCATGGGATTAGTGGGCATCACTGTCGGCTCAGGACTTGCCTATTTTATTCGATTTAAAGACCTTTATACCAAAGATATGTAATTATAACCTAGGAGATTAATGATGACAAGACTCATGATTATCGGCGCGGGTGGCGTTGGCCAAGTTGTGGTACACAAATGTGCACAAATGGATGCGTTCACTGATATTTTATTTGCTTCACGCACAAAATCAAAATGCGATCGCATTGCTGCAGATATCGAAGCACGTTATGGTCGCAAAATTGCAACAGCGCAAGTCGATGCAGACAATGTCCCTGAAACCGTGGCATTAATGCGCGAGTTCAAACCCGATTTGCTCGTCAACGTGGCGTTACCTTATCAAGATTTAACCTTAATGGATGCCTGTTTAGAGTATGGTTGTCATTATTTAGATACCGCCAATTATGAACCCCCAGAAATTGCAAAGTTTGAATATAAATGGCAATGGGCTTATCAAGAACGTTTTGAAAAAGCAGGCTTGATGGCATTGTTAGGTTGCGGATTCGATCCGGGTGTGACCAATGTTTATACAGCGTACATCACCAAACATTTTCTTGATGAAATCACAGAATTGGAAATTATCGACTGCAATGCGGGCGATCATGGATTGCCTTTCGCAACCAATTTTAATCCTGAAATCAATCTTCGCGAAGTCTCTTCAAATGGACGTTACTGGGAAAATGGAAAATGGATTGAAACACGTCCTTTAGAATTTGGAATGAAGTTCAACTTCCCCGAAGGGATTGGCGAAAAGAAATTATATTGTCTTTACCACGAAGAACTCGAATCTCTTGCCCTCCACTACCCGACCCTCAAACGTGCGCGCTTCTGGATGACGTTTTCCGATAATTATATCAACCACATGAAAGCGTTGAAAAATGTAGGGATGCTCGGTATTGAACCCGTTAAACATCAAGGCATGGATATTATCCCTATCGAGTTCCTCAAAACATTACTTCCAGATCCCGCATCCCTCGGACCTTTAACGAAAGGGAAAACTTGTATTGGTTGTGTCGTTAAAGGAACCAAAGATGGTGCACCTAAAGCGTATTGGATCTATAATACTTGCGTTCACGAAGAGTGTTTCGCAGAAGTGGGTTCCCAAGCGATTTCATACACCACAGGCGTCCCTGCAGCGTTAGGCGCCCTTTTGATGGCAACAGGCAAATGGAAAGGTCAAGGTGTATTCAACATGGAACAAATGGATCCCGATCCATTCATGCACGAAATTGGACATTACGGTTTACCTTGGAAAGATACCGAAATCTCCCCCGAATTTGAACTTGATGTGACTCACGATTTGAAATTCTAAGACGCACTATGAATGATGAAAATGTTGCATCACTTGCCGCACCCTTTTTAATTGGGGTGCAAGAAAATGACATGACGTTGGGCGACGCCATTGAACATCTCAATGAACTCGCCGAACTCGTGGCGTGTATTGGGCTCAAAGAGCAAGGACGAATCATGACCTTGCTTCGTACCCCCTCCCCTCGCTATCTACTCGGCAGCGGAAAAGCCGAAGAGATTGTGGCAATGGCTAAAGAACAAGGCGCGGATTGTCTTGTTTTTGATGGCGAACTTTCTCCGTCACAACAACGAAACTGGGAAAAACTTGCGGGAATGCCTGTGGCAGATCGTCAGGAAATTATCCTTGATATTTTTGCCCAACGCGCCCATACAAAAGAAGCCGTCATTCAAGTTGAATTAGCCCGTTTACAATATCAACTCCCACGTTTAACACGGGCATGGACTCACTTGTCGCGTCAACGTGGGGGTGTCACTGGGGCGCGTGGAGATGGTGAGAAACAAATTGAGTTGGATAGACGTATGGTGCTTCAAAAAGTACAAGCCTTGCGTAAAGAACTTGCATCCGTTCGCTCACAGCGTGAAACCCAACGTAAAGGACGCGCAAGAAATGCAATACCGCATGCTGCAATTGTGGGTTACACGAATGCAGGGAAATCATCACTCTTAAATCGATTAACAGGGGCCGAGGTCTTTGTTGAAGACCAAGTTTTTGCAACACTCGACCCCACAACGCGTAAACTCGCTTTGCCGAATGGGCGCACATTACTTTTAACCGATACGGTTGGATTTGTGCGACGTCTTCCTCACTTACTGGTCGAAGCATTTAAATCGACCCTCGAAGAAGCGGCACTAGCGGACTTCCTTATTCTTGTTCTCGACGCATCAAGTCCACAAGTCGATGAACACTGGGAAACGACCCTTTCGGTTCTTTCTGAACTCGGTGCAAAAGAGAAAGAAATGATTGTCTGTTTCAACAAAATGGATGTCCAAACCGATCCCGTGATTACAGCACGATTGCGTGCCTCACACCCCAATGCGTACTTCATTTCTGTGAAAGAGCAAGAAGGTTTAAACGCCTTAGTTGAACGCCTTGTTAGCGAAATTCAATCGCGTCATGGCATGGAAAAACTCTTAATTCCACCTGCGCGTGCAGATATTTTAGCATTACTTCATCAGTCAGGTGCAGTGGCACACACCGAATACACGGACGAAGGCAATGCACTCGTTTCAGCGCATTTAAATGAAGCATTGCGCGCACGCGTCAAAGATTGGATTCATCCGTTATGAAAAATTTAGTCACATTATCGTTACTTTCATTCAAACTCGCTTATAAACGAGGCATGATTTTAGGGTTATCTATTTTGGCTGTTGTCTTAGTGTTTTTATTCTTCCACTTAGGCGCCTCTACAGGTGAACTGATGAGTGAATATCCTAACCGAATCCAATTTGCCTTATGGGGATTATTTACCTTATTTGCCCCTGCAATGCTGTGGGTATGCGTCCTTTCGATTCGCAACGATTATCAAGGACAACAACTCCCCATGTTAACCACACTCCCTGTGTCGCGTTCGATTCAATTTTTAGGACGTTGGATGGGAAGCACAGTGGCCTGTTTAATTCCAATGGGCATCGGGCTCATACTTCTTGGCGTGATTCAACACCAATATGTCAGGAGCTTTCCCGAGAAAGATCAAGTGGATTTTCACCAACGTTTTGACTACCCCCGTTGTACGCGTTCGCCTTCCGTTGCCGATCAAAAAGCACAAATTAAGGCCGAACTCAAAAAACTGGATCAAGATGGATTAATTAAAGATGATGAAGAGCGCGAGTATATGCGTAATGAAATTATCGAAAAATATAAATTAGTAGCACGAAGTGTTCCCGAAAATGGAAAAATAGTCCACACCTTTGAAACGGAAGGGTTACCCTCACACCAACCCCTCTTCTTTGATATCAATTATCGTGCTCTAGATCGTGTGAATGGATCGCTTTCACGATTCACGTTAACCAATGACCGTGGCGTCGTATTTTTCACGGATACCGCCATTACGCACCCCTATTATGGTTATGCGCTTCCCATTCCGCCGAGCGCAATTCCCAATGGCGAAAATTGGTTACTCGAAATGCAAGGCATTGAAGCCCAAAGCATGGTCTTTATAGAACCTTATCAAGTCAAAATTTATTACTTGGCTGATTTTGCCTATCATAATGTGTTATTACTTGTTATATTTACCATCTTATGGACAAGTGCATTCGTTGCGCTCGCCCTTACCGTCGCCACACACCTCTCTTTTACCGTGGCGTCATTTGTCTTAGGATGTATATGGATGATGGGGCTCATGACCCCTTTCTTTAGAGATTTATCTAAGAGTTTAACCGAGTATGGCGTGAGAAATCAAATGGATGGAATTTTTGCCATATTCTTGGATGGGATATGTTCAATACTTCAAGTATTTTCAACCCCGTTTGGCATCGAAAGTTATGCCAAAGGAGAAATGATTCGTTGGCAAGGGAGCTGTCAATCTTGGGTCGTTGCCGCGATATTGGTCACTTTCATCGCGCTTTGTATCGGAATGACCCTACTTAAAAATCGCGAAATATGTAGTGAAGGAACAGGAGGCGAAGTATGAGAACTCTTTATATTATATCGATCATATTCTTTGCCGTTATTACACTGATTTCGTCACAGTTACTGGATGAACAAGTGGAGGCCCCCCTTGCAATTAATGAGATGATCCCTGCCTATCAAACCGCATCCAAGCAAGCGCTTATGGAACGAACCGCCATTGAAACGATGATTGGTCCTTTCCGCGGAATTTTAATTGGTGGAATTGGTTGGAAACTCGAAAATGCGATGCAAAATGAGGAAGTTTTCGAAATGGCAACACTCGGAGAGTGGCTTTGCGCGCTTCAACCTGCGAATGGCAAAGTTTGGGGATTTCTTGCCCATAACCTCTCGTATAACATCGCCAATACATTTCCTGATGGGAAGAGTCGATTCCCTTGGGTGATGGCGGGCTTAAAACTTTTATGGCAAAAAGGGCTTAAATATGCCCCCGAAAGTGAACAGCTCAAAAGAGAACTCGCCACCATTTTATTAGGTAAATTCAGCATATCAGACGAACCGACCATTGCGTTTAACCGAGCGGAATATATTCGCTTGATGAGTCGTTATCTCTCCACAGGAAAACGCGCAGAATTAGAGATGATGGCGTATGTTGACACCGAGCCTCAATATTTTATAAACTATCCTGAAGTTAAGGCGTACTTCGAGCTTGCTGAAAGATATAGAATGCGTAGCTTCCTTGAACTTTCATTTTGGAATGACCCGCGTCTTTTCGATGCCCTCAAAGAACTGGGCATGGTCGGCCCATTTGCAGATACCCCGTTACGACTTATCGGACTCTATCACAAAACCAAACTTCTTAAAGAACAATTTTGTCTCTCTCCCGCACGCATGATTTGGGTCGATAGCGAATACGGTCCATTTGACTGGCGGATGCCGTATGGCGCGGTGGTTTATTGGGATGCACAGGGGGGATATGATTGGTTGCTCAAACAACGATATGCACGGGGAAATAACATTCGCATCAGTGTTCAACTCAATTTTCAAGAGGGCGAACCCTTAGATATCATTGGTGAAAATGTCATTGTTACTGCAACCATGACAGAAGGGATCGAAAAATATATTGATTATTGGACCGAACAGGTTAAAAATCTTGAGGGGTATGGGTATGAACACTATACCACGTTCCTTATGAATGCGACGGCAACACTCTACTTTGCTCAAAAAGAAAGTCTTGCACGTTCTCTTCATCAAAAATATATTTTAATTGACCCCAAAGCGGAAAAGAATTTTGATCTATTTTTAGAAGAAGCCACCGCATCCCTTCTCAAAGATGATTCCAACCGTAATGCGCAAAACTTAATTGAGAATGCAATTATTCAATACCATTTTTCGCGTTCATACGGACAAAAACGTCAAGCCGAAGCTTATCTTAAATTTGCACAGATGGTTTGGCAACGCAATAATGATGAATATGATGAACGTTATTCTGCACAACGTCGACTCCCGCCTTTTAACATTATGAAAGCCCAAATCGAAAAAATGCTCAAAGAAAAAAACATTATGGAAGATCATGGGCATGACGACGAGGATGACGATGATGACGAAGAATATGAAGATGATGACGAAGAAGAAGACTCAACCCCTTAATATTTAACCCAACTCAATCTACTTATGCAAAATACAAATACCTCAGCCCCCTATTTTTTCGATTCTGAAATTCCTAACGCCGCTCCAGAAAATGCTGCATTTCATGTCATCAGCATTCCGCTTGAAGCCACGGTTTCATATTCTGGCGGAACGGCTCTCGGACCTCAAGCCATTATCGAAGCCTCTTCTCAACTTGAACTTTGGAACGGCAAAGAAGAGTTTGCCGCACGCGTAGGGATTCATACGGCTCAAACGGTCGATTGCACACAACCTCTTGATACAATTTTTCAAACGGCGCAAAACTTAACGCAATTAGCACTTCAAAATAACGCAATTCCTGTCATTTTAGGCGGCGAGCATACCGTATCGTATCCCCCTTTAAAAGCAATTCGTGAATTCTACGGAAATGACGAACCGATTGGAATTATTCACTTTGACGCTCATTGCGATTTACGCGATACTTATGAGGAGTCGAAATGGAGCCACGCTTGCATTATGCGTCGCGCGCACGAGATGGGGTATAAACTCTTCCAAGTTGCCACACGCGCCTATTGTAAAGAAGAATATGACTTTCGTATCGCACACAATATCCCTTATCTTGATGGGGATGATTTGACCGATGAGAACATCAAAAATATTGCATTGCCAGACGATTTTCCGCAAAAAGTATACCTCTCATTTGATGTTGATGGACTCGATGCCACTGTAATGCCAGCGACAGGCACCCCTGTCCCTGGCGGATTAACTTATCATCAAGCGATCTATATTCTTAAAAAGTTGACGCAAAATCGCACAATTATTGGGATGGATATTGTTGAACTTGCCCCCATTGAAAATCTTCATTACGCAGATTTTACAGCGGCAAATCTGACGTATCGTATGATGTCGCTTTGTCAAATCTAATTTAAAATTAAACGAGTCTCTGCAAAAAAGGTTGACCCTTAAAGTTTAGCAACGAACTATACTTTAAGGAGTCAATATGAGCATTCAAAATAATCCACAGCTTTTCTTGTCGACACTCAAACAACATATGATTACGCAGTTAAATCTTTCGCAAGATGCCATTCAAATTGAGTATGGACAAACCATTTGTGCATCTCATAAGGGGAGTCAATTACCGAGAGGAAAGCTCTCTTACGCGCAAATGAAAACAAAACAAAGAATGGATGAATGCTATGTTGAATCATTACAACAGGTCTGCTTTCAACTCTCAATTTGGAAAACAAGCAGTATCAATTATACGCAAAACATCATCTCAGCATTTGAGTCATTTCACACCGATGGTGCGCAAGGGAAATTATTAGTAGCGCGTGTGGTTCACAATCAATCATTCCCCATTCTAAATATCGAAATGGAGTGGCATTTTAGTTTTTGTGCCTATTGATTATTCAGATTCACGATCTTCTAAAACTTTGGGGACATCTATTCCCCAACTGCCTAAAATTGAACTCGCTTCCATAATCGAAACGGGGCGTTCATCACCATTTTGGTTCGTGTGAATTTCAATAACTTTAAGTTGAAGACCTTCGGGAGTCGATGTATAATAATAAAATACTTTGAGATATTCTTCGGCTTCTTCAGGTTCAGACGGCTCCACTTCCGTAGGATTCATTTCATCATCGTCTTCGTCTAACGACTCGTGCTCTTCGACTTCAAGATAAACCATTTCGCCTGTTTTATAGGTATCTTCATCTAAATAAAGCCCTGCCTCATCATAACAAATAACACGTTTGAAAAGCCCTGGCAATTCCTCATTCGTTAGACACACAATTTCTGAGGCGCCTTCTGCACGCGAAATTTTCCATGTTGAATCCACTTCTTGTATCCCTAACCGTACTCGATCTGCGTTCAAGTTAAAGCCGTAAGTGGTTGCTGGGGATTCCGAACATGCACTGCATAAAAGCAAACAGCACATCATACTTAATATGACTAAAATGTTTTTTTTCATTGAAACGCTCCTTATATAACGAATTAAATCTTATGATAATTTAGCACATTTTCATGAATTGTCAAGAGTTATTCTTGTTTTTCTTTAGGTTTGAACACAATCCAACCCCCAAACTCAGCCAATATCTCACGATTTTGAATTTTATAAGAACATTCCTCTAAATCTTTCGTTTTCACAACATAATAAAAAGAATCTGAAACGAGGATTGAATGTCGGGTCGAAGGATCATTGAGATGATTGTGTACACGTTCTGGAAATAAATAATTACAAGAGTATGGGGTCGACTCAGAAAAATAAAGTTTTGGAGCAGACTCGTCTAATAAAACAGGGGCAGTCTCTGCCATTTTTTGAATAGCATCACCTGCAGGCATTCGACCCATATGCATCAGAATCGTGGGTATAGCAAAAAGAACCAAAGCGGTTAAAAAACCAAAAAACGCAAAACCACATAAAAGGCGATATTGAACTTTAGGGTAGTCAAGAATGCGTGATTGATACAGCTGTATCATAATATACGTTGCAAAAATAGGGATAACGGGCAATAAATAGTAAATTAAAACCCGACTCGATAATCCCAGGAAACACACTAAACAAATCGAATACAAAAGCATAACCCCTTCAACCGGCAACTTGAATTGTGTCATCGTTAAAATTGTTGCACGGAACTTCTTTGAAAATAATGCAATCAAACCACATAATATCGGGAGCGCGCATGTCACTAAAAACCAAACAAATGAAGCGCCCTTGAAAAATTCACGTCCTGCGCCGTAACGATCGCCATAATCTTTAACCACAAAACGTTTAAAATTTTCATTCACAAAAAAGTATTCTAAGAAATCAGGATGTTTGGCTTGCATCATCGCAAACCAAGGGACGGAGATCAATAAAAAGATTAAAATTCCCCAAAACCAAGAGTGATATTTTAATTCTTTCCAACGATTGTTAATGAGCGTAAATGCAAAAAGTGGCATCCCCACAAAAACAATTCCAACAGGTCCTTTCGTAATCATACATAAGCCCATAAAAGCAAAAAAGATTCGACTCATCCATTTTTTCTCATTCACATTTTCGCTTTCTAAAAATATGATATAACTCATCAATGCCCCTGTCACGGCGGCAATTAAAGGCATATCGGTTAAACAGAGCCCACTAAACACAAAAAAGAAAGGGGTTGAGGCTAAACATAAAGAGGACCACAGTGCGCAGGTTTCACCGCGTAACCGCCGCACGCCAAAGTATACAATAAACACGGTGAATATTGCAAATAGAAACGCAGGGAGTCGGGCGCTAAACGCATTATATCCAAAAATTAAAGAACAGACCCCCCCCACTTGAAAATAAAGAGGCGGTTTCCCCGCAAAAAGCTCAAGCGTTCCCTCACTATGAATAAATTGAGGCTCTAAAAAGTTTGAAGTTTGCGCCATCCAACCGCAAATTTGAGCATACCTTCCTTCAGAAGGATCCGTTAAAGGAAAAAACGTCATCGACATCATACGAAGAATGATAAAAGCGATTAAGAGAGTAAAAACAAACTTTTTAAAGTATTCTAAACGAGGGGTATTT
>CAZIVM010000020.1:0-21658 GCA_964542845.1 uncultured Victivallales bacterium | reverse complement strand
TTTATAACAATCTTAATAGTTCATCAGGAGCTGTTATTAATGTTGTAGGAACTGCAAGAAACAATTATAGAGAAAATGTAAACTTAACTGAATCTCCTTTTATTGAAACGTATGCTGTTCATGGACCTTCTACTCCAGCAACAAATGCTTTAGGCTTGACTAACTGGCAATTAAAATCAACGGCTCAATGTGTCAATAAAGGTGAAACATCTTCTGATTTTGCAAAAGATATTACTGGTATCAATGATCGTCTTCAAAATTATTTGGTTGATATTGGAGCTTATGAATCCAATGGCTGGGGACCAATAGCGGATACTATTACTGTAACTGTTATTGATGGAACACCAGCATCTACGCCCACTCAAACTACTGGAACTTTAATTGATATTACAGCAAATGCCGCTCCCGTTGATCAAAAATTTATGTCTTGGACTGTAAGCTCTGGATCACCAGCAATTTTAGATCCATATTCAGAAACAACAAAGCTTGTTGTTAATGGAAATACAGATATAACAGTTCAAGCTACTTATGAGACATATGTTGTTCGTTATGTTACAGTTGATGGCGCTGGAACTAAAGATGGTTCATCTTGGGAAAATGCTGCAGATTCAACTCAGATGTTTGTTGCCGGTGCAACTGTAGTTTATCTTGCAAAGGGTGATTATTATATTTCATCAGCAATCTCTGCAAATCGTCCAATATATGCAGGGTTTAACGGTGATGACATGAATGAGACCCCTGAGACACGTAACCTCACTGATAATATTACTCGATTTATCCGAAAAGAAGGTTATACGACCGGAAAAATATTTACAGTCAGTGCCGGAGCAACGGTAGTCGATGGTATCGTTTTTGATGGAGCTAATATTAGTGTTGCTCAAGAATGTGTAAACATTGCTGCAGCAAACACAACATTCCAAAATTGTACAATTAAAAATGTTTACAGTACCGTATATGCGGGAGCACTTAATATCACTGTCGCGGGAACAATATTGCGCAATGTTATTATTAAAGATAATACCATTGATTACTCCGAACGAACAGGTGCCGTTGTTACAAGTGGAGCATTGACATGTGAAAATTCCATTTTTGAAAATAATTATCATAAAGGTACTCGTCCTTGGCAACAAGGGGGAGCTTTCTACACTTCATCTACAGCGTTGATGATTTTTAGAAATTGTATGTTTATTAGAAATAAAGCTGATGATGGTTCAAGTGGAACACATGGTGCTGCTCTTGCGTTTAGTGATGGTAATACTAAAAATCAAATTATAAATTGTTCGTTTATTGGAAATAAAGCGAAAGATGTATCATGTGTTCAAAATCCAAAAACAGTTGTCAATTGTTATTTTATTGATAATACTGCATCAGCATTACCATCTGGCGGAACAATGAGTTATTCTGCATATCCTGGTAATTATCCTAATGCAACCAATATGATTAATATTGCAGGAGTTGATTCAAAACTTTTAATCAATGACGATGGAACATTAGCAGCTTCTTCCATATTAATTAATACAGGCTCGAATAGTGCTGTAACAACAGCGACAGATCTTGCTAATAATGCACGTGTTTGGGTGCCTGATGCTGCAACGCAAACGGGTTATGTTGATATCGGTGCATACGAATATAGCGGTAAAGGAAATGCTTCATTTACGATTTCACAACCTACTGCAACTTATACAGATACACTTATTGATCTGACACCTTATGTGACATCTACTCCTGTTGCAGGCATTAACTTTACAGTAGTTTCTGTTCCTGCTGACATCATAGATGTTGGAACATATACATTGACTCTTACTGCTGCAGATGAACAATTTGATGGCGAAACAACAGGTCTCACTTTTGACGTAACGCCTGCACTTTTACCCGCAGATTCAGTTCGTGTAACTGTTGCGCAAACTACAGAGGTTGAATTGAAAGTAGAAGTGCAAGATACGACTGGTGTATGGGAAGAAGTCCTATCGACAGGGTATGACGCGTTCTTCTATGTTAGTGGGTCAACCACTGCAATTCCAAAACCCGCATTGACAGAATATGGTTCATACTTAGTTTCTGTTCAGTTAAAAGGTAATTATACCGGTTTTGCATCAGCAAACTTTGTGATTGAAAATCCAATTTCAGATCCAGAGTTTAAATACCCAACAACAGCATCATTTAATAATACGGCTTATGAAATTGAAGTTTGGGGCAAAATAAGTGGTGGGACATTACAAAAACTCGATTCAACAAAATATACGGTCACTTACTCTGTGACAGGAGAGATTACTTCAGAAGCCAAAAATGCCGGTGTATACTCTGTGCGCGTTGTGATTCCTACTGTTTGCGATAGCGTTGTAAAAGATGCTTTCACTATTGCGCCATGTGCGTTAGTGTCTTCTGATGTCCAAGTCTTAAATCAAAATCAGTATGCAGACGATGTAACTCCACGTACTCTAACGTTTGAATTGGTTGGCGATAAAGCCGCTTGGCCATTCACATCATCGGATATGACAGCCGTTTATACAAAAGATGGATTGCCCGTGTCACATGCTGTCACAAAAGGTGAGTATGTTGCTTCTGTTACATTTACAGGCAATTATTCTGGTACAACCACCTCAACTATGACACTTCATGATAACACGATTCGTTATATTAAATTAGCTGGTACTTCGGGATTAGGTTACAGTTGGGAAACTGCGCTTTGTGGGGCTGATAGTATTCAAGCTTCACTCTCTATTCCAGGTATTAAAATGGTTTATGTTGAAGGGCAAAAAGATAGTGCTGTTTATCAACCCACAGCTGTTCACGGCAATAACGCAATGTTTAATATCCCATCGGGTGCTACCTTGAGTGGAGGATGGAATTCTACAACAGGAAAACAAGATTCTACTTACATTTCAGTATTGAAAAATGTAACGCCATCAACACGTGTTGTTCACCTTATAGCAGGCACATCAGCAGATGCACGCACAACGATTACAGGTTTCCGTGTAACTGGGGGTAATAATATTAATGGAAGTGGTATTTATGCGAATGCAAACTCAATGGTTTCAGATTGTGAAGTTTGCGGAAATGCCGCAACAGGAAGTGTCGTTGCAGCTGGAATTCAAATTGGTGGAAGTAATGTTACTGTTTCTCGTTCATATATCCATGATAATACTGCATCATCTTGGGGTTCAGGTATTTGTGCAAGAGAAGGAACCTATAACAATATCTTGATTGAAAATACTATTGTGACTAATCATCCAGATCGCGCTGGATCTGAAAGTTATGGACATTCAGGAATTGGAAATAGAGGATCAACCTTTACCATCGTAAACTGTGTCGTTGCGAACAATGGGAAAAATGGTATTGGTGCTGAAAATGGCGGAACAAATACTGTGATTAATACGATTTGCTTCGGCAATGGTAACGAACAATATGTAGGTGATAATAAAATAACAAATAGTTGGAATACAGATCCATTATTTGTAAATCCATTAGTTGGTAATGATCCTACACGTATTGGCGGAAGAGAAGGTTGGGCATTACAAGATTCATCTCCTTGTATTAACCGTGGTGATAATAAATCAGCATCCTTAGTTGATATTGCAGGTAAAGATCGCATCCAATATGGATTTATTGACATTGGTGCGTTTGAAGCCGATGCAAAAGGTACACTGGGTGTCGCAATTGCTACGATTAATAATGTTACATATCCAGATAAAATTACAGATCATCCTGTAGTTACCTATACTCCTGCACTTGATGTTAACTTGCCCGAGCGCGCGTTAGTTTACCAAAAAGTGGGTGAGGTAGAGGTTTCAACTCATATTCCTGAAATTCCTGCAAACTATACTGCATTTATTTCGATGGATACCACCAACTGGTTAATCACTGGAACTGATTCTGTTCAATCATTTACGATTAATAAAGGAAGTCAATCTATTGACATTGCTGCTGATTGGTTGAAAGTTCGTGCGGGAGCAAAAGTTACCTTCACATTAAATGGTTATACAACCCATGAAAATGCTGGCGATTCAATTGCCGTAACTGGTACCAATGTTCCTGTGGGAACAGAATTTAGTGTTGCAACAGGTAAATATGTATGGACCGCTCCATCTGATGTTGCTGATTATGCACTTACCTTTAGTCAAGTTGGAACTGATTTCTATGAAAAATCAGCAGATGTGTCCATTACGATTAGTGTTGTTAATCCTGGCGAGGTTCATATCTTGACCGTTGATAATACTGTAAATGGTTATTATGATACAAATGATGTAGCTTCTGTAACAGCAACTGTTGCGCCTGAATCAAACCTCTTTACCGGTTGGATTGTAGAAACAGAAACAGGCTTTGAAATGTTAGCGGATAGTCAACGCATCAATACCACGATTACAATGCCTGCGGGTGATGTGGCGTTGTTTACCGACTCTATTGCAGTTTCAACTCCAATTCGTTATGTAACAGCAACGGGCGCTGGTGAGAAAAATGGTGCTTGCTGGAAGACAGCTGCGCCTGCAGATAGCATTGTCACATTTGCGGCAAATGCAGCTATCTCTGAGATTCGTCTTGCAACAGGTGAATATCCAGTTAGCGCAACTATCGCGCTCGCTACTGATAAACGCATCATTGGTGGATATAATCCTGCAACAGATGCAGTGACAGACTCTTCTGTCTTGAAAGCAGTTGCGGGCTTAAATGACTCTATGATGTATATCGCAGGTACCACTGATAGCACGGTTATTGAAAACCTCTATTTCACTGCTGCAGGCGAGATTGCTGGCGATGAGATGCTCAATGTATCCAATAATTCAAAAGTAGAAATGAATAAATGTTCCTTTGTGGGTATTGTCCATACTGGTATAAGATCAGTTTTTCATATTGAAAATTCACAAGTGGCAATGAATAAATGTTTACTTGATCGTTGTGAAGGAAGCACTGAAATTATTTATGCGATAGATGGAGCGCAATTGAGTATTACGCATTCTATTTTCACTAATAATAAATTAGCAGACGCATTGGATAACACAACGATTGTATGTGTTGAAGACGCAATTATTTCTAACTCATTGTTTGTTAATAATACTGCGGATTATATTCTCGTGCTTGACCAGTTTGGTGCCCCAGTTAAACTTGATATTGTAAACTCTACTTTCGTTGGCGGTACAACGCTTAACAAAAAAGGAACATTTATCAACTGTTTCGTTTATGGCGTGACAGCTGATACATCAAGTGCTAATGCAGGTACATTTACAAACTGTGCATTTGAAGGTGCGACAGGTGAATCCAATGTAGAAATTGCTGGAATTGAACTTAGTGCTTTGGTTGGCGCTGATTCAAAACCTGTTACGGGTTCTCTCCTCATCAACCGTGGGGATAACGATGTGGTTGTCGCAGGTGCGAAAGACCTTGCAGGTGCAGATCGTCTCCAAGTTAACTATGTAGATATTGGTGCTTTCGAAACCGCGGAGAAAGGAACAATTCAACAAGTGATCTTAACTAACAATGATCCATCAAATACTTATACTTATGGTGAATGGTTCGGCGATAAGTTTGAAATCACTATTGATTCAGTTCATACCAATATCAATGTGGCCCGCGATCTTAACTTTACTGTAGATGGTGCAGTTCCAACTGATACTAAGTATAATGCGGGTGATTATGTTGCAACCACAGTGTTGACTGATACGGGTGCCAAATCATGGTCTATTGCAGATGCTAATGAATTGAACTTGACTGTTAATAAACGCACAATTAATGTTCCTCAACGTGACTCTTCTGTATTTGTAGGTTCTGATTATACTTCAGAAACATTTACACAAATATCTACAGGCGCTTACGATCAAACTTATGATTATACTACTGTAGGCGTTGTTTCTAAAGATTCTGCAGCAGGTGTCTATTCTGGCGTAATTGATGCTAATGTTATCTTTAATGGCGATGTGATCGCAACTAATTATGAGGTAGTCATCACTAAAGGTAAATTAACTGTTCGTCACAATGCGATTGATCCAACTGTTGCTTACGACTTCACTGGACCTACATTCTTAGCTTATAATAATCAAGCGAAAGAAGTGACTTATACGAAGAAGTTAGAGACCTATCCAGACTTAGTGTTTGCTTATACATATACTGAGGGTGGCGCAACAGCAGATACTATCAATGTAACAGGTAAAGAAGTAACATGGACCGCTCAATTCACTGATCCTACATACGTTTGGAAAGATGGCATAGCTCCAACAGGAACTTATACCATTACTCGTTCAGACGCACTCGGAATTGTTGCAACTGTTGATCCATTAACTTATCCAGATCTTTGTGGTGCTGCAATTCAATCCGTTGTGGTTTATGATACATTCAAAACAACTGATTCAATCCTTACGACTGGATTTGATATTGAATTCTTAGATACCAATAAAGTGGCTCTCATTGGTGAAAATCCATATAAACTTTCGATTAAATGGAAGTCTGACTTTGTTTCTAACTTCAATAATAAAGATTCAGATATCTTTATCGCCGTTGATAGCGCAATGCTCGCCTTCCGCGTATGGAACGATACCGCTTATGTGATGGGAACACCGCTTTCAGCAGATAGCGAAATGACAAATACTCGTCTTGTTGAAGTGACCCCAGATTCTTATGTAGTTACCTATCGTGTCGAGGGTGAAACAGATTCTGTTTATGCACCAATTGAAGTTGGTACATACGATATCTTAGTCAACTTCGCAGGAACAGATAGCATCTATGCTTGTGTGGATAGCAAGATCGGAACATTTACAATCTTAGAGAAAATATCATATCGCGTTACTGTTGATGTCCCAGTATATACATATTCAGATTCATTGTCTCGTGTTACTTTAGTCTCACTTGCAGTTGATTATAACGGAGATGTTGTTGCGGGGACAGCTGCATGGGTTGATTCAACAATTATCCCAAGCGTTGCCGATAGCATGACCACTGATTATAGCTACGTCTTTGCGCCAGTTGATACCGTGAAATATGTATCACAGACATCAACAACTAAAGTTGAAGTTAACCCCGCAACGTTACAGATTGCTGCATTTGATCCAATTACAATGAATCGTGACGATAAAGTAGAACGCGTTGCAAGCTTTGTAGGCTCACCTGCAGTTCAACCTAATGGACGCTTCGTTTTCTCAAGCTTGACTCCAGACTCATGCGCTGTAACGGCTCTTGATACGGATCGTGTCTCTATTCGCGCTCTCGCTGGTGGCAAAGGTAAAGTTCTTGTTTCATATCAAGATCCTAACTTTGAATATGCTTCTACCGAAGTTGAGGTAAATATTGAAGAACGTGTTGTTCTCTATGCCGATGCAACCCCAATCTTTGCAGGTCAATCACTTTCTAGATCTACACTTGAAAATACATATGTTGTATTTGGTGATGGTTCAAGAAGAGACAACGTTCCATTTGCCTGGATTAACCCAACACATCAACCCTATAATGGCGAATGGTGTGCAATTAAACCTGTTTCAGACGATTATAAAGGTCAAAGTACAGTTCAATTAACCACTGCAGTATTGAATGCGCCAACATTGAAATCTGTTGTTGCTGATATCAATGTAACTGATGGATATAAATTGACTTGGACCGCACCTAAAGCATTGACAGGCGTATTGAAAGATATGAAACCTTCAGGTTATATGATTTACAAATCAACAACCAAAGATATGAACCCACAAAATACTGTGACGCAATATGTTCCAGGAAGTGAAACTATTGAGTATACTTGGACGAATGTCGTTGGTGTTCATTACTGGGCAGTAACTGCTGTTGGTGATGCAACAGGTAATGGAGAATCTGTAAAATCAGCTGTTAAGGCTAATAAGTCGATTGATATTATCCATGGAACAACTGCAACTCAAGGAACTCAAGCAGGTAAAGTCACCATTTCATGGAACCTTGAGCCTATCACTTATTATGCTGTTGTAGGAAATAGATATAATGTTGCTCCAGACATCGAGTCTATTAAGTCCTCGCTTGTATGGAAAAAAGCAAAAAGCTTTACCCATAGCTTTAATAAACCATTCAACGGTCTTGACAATCTTTATGATGGCGAAGTCTATTATTACTGGGTTGTTAAATCATCTAACATGATTGGTTCTGATGCTGAGTACTACACGCCTGAAAACGAGTCTGTACGTGGATGGACAAAGATTAATGCACCTACAATTACAAGTGTATCTGGCATGAACGCTAAAACCGCTCCTGCAAATAAAGAAAACATTACGGTTCAATTCAAACCTAATGCAAAAGTTGTACTTGATCCTAACTCAGGTTTAACACGTCAATTCAAAGTCAAACGTGGTATTAAAAATATCAAAGATGCCGTTGAAATTAATGTGACACTTGAAGGTAATGTCACTGATGGCTATACATTTGCTGACGTAGAAGCAGGCCCTGGTCAAGATTACATGTATTTTGTATCTGAAGCTGCTATTGATCAACCCAGTTCAATTTCTGTGCCAACTGCATGGAGTAGTGCTAAGAAAGGTTATCGTGCATTAAATGATATGAAACTTGTTTATGCAGACCAAGATCAAAAGCGTGCTTCAATCAATGTTTCATGGAACGAAATTGATGGTGCTCATTACTACCAAGTCCGTCGTGGCTTAGCAGGAACTGACACTAATGCATTTGTTATCTTGAACAAAAAATGGATTGCCGCGACGACTTATAATGATGCTGCATCACTTGATATCCATGACAAATATGAATACCAAGTTCGCGCATCTTATGATAAGTCAGGTAAACGTGCAACGGAATGGAGTGTATCAACACCTATTGGTTTCCTTAAAACAGATGCTGTCGATACCAACATTGTTTCCCCAGCAGTTGCATTAACAGCGATTGATGTAGACAGCTTGGCATTTGATAACGATGCAAATGAAACATTGGCGTTTATTAAGGCTCCAGCGATCAGCGCAACTTATGTGGATATCTACAATGCAAAGAAACCTACCAAGAAAGTATCTTTAACCACATATGACTTTGTTGCAAATTCAACTTCAGTTAAATCATGGAATAAAAATAATCTTGCATTGTACAACGCAAAAGATTATGCTGCAAAACAAAAAGCAGGCGTCGGACTTAATCCAATGTTTACTTCTGAATTCATTGCAACTGAACAAGATTCTCTCATGGCAAAAGTATGGCTCCAATCCAAAAATGGATCTAAAGCAGTCTTTAATAACAAGAACATGCGCGTCTATCGTGAAATCTATTTCACAGCCCCATCAATTGATACTGTAAGTGCAAATGGTGAAGTGATTGTAGATCCAACCACGATTGGCCCAGATTCACTTCTTGAAATTCAAGGAACAAACTTTGGTTCATCAACACCTAAAGTATGGATTGAATACAAAGAGACAAATACTAAAGGTATCACATCAATTAAGAAAGTGACTTGTAAAGTTGCTGGCGGTTATGCAAAAGGTGAGAACGTGACAACGAAGTCACTTATCACTGATATTGCAGGCAACAGCAAAATTAAAGTTACAATTCCTGCAAAGGTCTTAATCCCAGATGCAGATGCTTTCATTGTAATCTCTACAGGTAAAGCAATGACTACTTATCAAATTAGATCTGCTAATTAATTAGCAGTCTAATATTAAGTCATCTTAAGCCAGAGGAGTTTTCTTCTCTGGCTTTTTTAATTTTAAAATGGATCATAAAAATTGCGTTGAATTTAAAAGAAAAAGATTTGATTATTTGAAAAGAACGTGTATTTTAAATATGTTTTTTAATAATATAAGTTTTAGAATGGGTTAATTATGCGTAAAATGTTTGGTCGTTATGATGTTGCGAGCTTTAGTGGATTTGCTGTTTTTGCTGTATGTTCGCTCTCTATTCCGTTAGTGATGGTTGCGATGGGAAAAGATCTTGCGTTCCCGATGGATGGTGGCGGAATGGGGCAGGGGGGCGTATTGCACATGGTGCGTAGTGCGATGATGGTGATTGCAATTTTGACCAGTGGTGCCATGGCGGGTTATTTTGGAAAACGTCGTTTAATGGGATATGCCACATTATTTATGGGAATCGGGGTGCTGTGTTGTGCATTTTCGCCTGCTTATGTATTTTTATTGCCTTGTTTGGCTGTGGCGGGGCTGGCGGAAGGTTTGATTGAGGGGATTGCAACGCCGTTTGTCGAAGCCTTACATCCCGAAGAACCTGAACGTTATATTAATATTGCTCATGGGTTTTGGTCGGTGGGGATTGGGATATGCGTGATCGTTGTTGGCGGACTCCTCGCATTGGGTGTAGACTGGCGGGTCGTCCTTGGTATTTGTGGCGGACTCACCATGCTGATCTCTTTGTTATTTTTGTGGCGAGAAAATCCGAAAAAGCGATATCCTGAGACAACGTCAAAGCGTCCACCTCTTGAAATATTAAATCTATCAGTCGCTATTTTTAAACGACCCCGTTTTTGGTTTATATGCCTTGGAATGTTTATGGGGGCAGGGGCTGAATTTTGTTTGACCTTTTGGGCAACAACTTACATGCAACTCAACTTTAATGCGGGACCATGGGTTGCGGGCTTAGGGACAGGTGCTATCGCGCTGGGGATGTTTGTAGGACGCACCGTGTTTGGCATTTTTGCACGAAAAGAATACCTGAAACACCTTCTTCTTGCAGCGAGTTTAGGTACGATTCCGATCACGTTATTATTCGTGTGGATTACCCCTGAATTAATCCCCTCAACTTCACTATTGTTTACCTTGTTATTCACCCTTTTATTTTTATCAGGGATTGGAATTTCACCTTACTGGCCTTCGCTTCAGGTCCATGGTGTTACATCGCTCAAAGAACTCGATTCGACCATGCTTTATATTTATTTCTCTGCAGTTGGAATCCCAGGGTGTGGATTTTTTACTTGGTTTATCGGTGTTTTGGGCGATATGTACGGATTAAGAGCGGCATTCTTATTGATTCCGATATCGTTGGTTGGATTTGCAACGATTGTGTTTTTAGAAGGCTGGGTTTTCAAAAATAAGAAACCGCTACAATAAAAAAAGGGTGTCTATTCAGACACCCTAAGTTTTAGTTTTAATTTATTCTTTTATTTTTGTTTTGGCGTAACTTTGATTGAATAACAATCTTTAATCGCTTTTCCGTCTGCATTAAAACCTGTTGCTTCAATGGTGTAATTACCTGCGGTTAAATCAATGTTTTCAAAATCAAAGGCTTTGACGGCGGAGGGTTGAGCATTTTTGCCATACGATTTTCCGTTAATGACAAGTTCAATTTCAGGACAGTTTGAAAAGACCTTGAAGTTGTATTTCCCTTCAGGACGCGTTGTCCAGCGTGAAGAACATAAGTGAACGACGGGGGTGTTTGTCCAGCACGCTTTATACATGAAAAACGCATCTTTTCGCGTCTTACGATCATAAGTAACTAATCCTTTATCGTTGCGCCCCATGTGATCGCCCTCTCTGCGATTATCTGCTCCAAAGTCGTACATGTTCCAAACAAAAGATCCCCAGAGCTGCATGGGCGCTTCTTGAATGGCTTTAAGGTGACCTTCATGACAATGGGTCTGCCACTCTTCGGGGTGGAATGGATGAATGTGCTGAGGCTGTTTGTTGCCCGCATCATGACAATGAATGCTCGCTCCAGCACCATATTCACTGACACATACACCTTTTGTTTTATAGCGGTTACACCAGCTTTGAATTGCGCCTTGCATTCCTTTATAAGGATTATTACCTCCATACCAACCCGGATAGGTGTTGAATCCAACGAGTTCTACAAGCTCATTTTCGCCACGTTGAACATTCGCGGCAAGGACGCAATAGCGTGTCGGGTCTTCTTGTTTGGATTGCTCAAAAAGTGCTTTCATAAGTTTGGCACTTCCTTTGTTTTTTTGTCCATTAGGTCCGTTTCCGAGTTCGTTACTAATACTCCACATTACAATGGATGGATGATTTTGATGTTGGGCAATCATTTCGCTGAGTTGATACTTGGATTCAGCAAAGAAGGTGTCGGTTTCGTTGACACGATCAACAACAGGTATTTCAGCCCACACCACAATGCCCATTTCATCGCACATGCGATACATGTTTTGGCTATGGGGGTAGTGTGCCGCACGCCATGCATTAACGCCCATTTCGCGCATGATTTCGATATCTTGACGTTCATCTTCAGGAGAGAGCGCCCATCCTTTCCCTTCTTTGTCTTGGTGACGATTGACGCCTCTTAATTTCCCCATAGGCTTTCCGTTGAGCAATGGCCCTTTTTCGCGACAAATCTCAAAGGTTCTAAATCCCCATTTTGTAGATATATTGTCCACTTTTGTTTCATTATTCATCAAAGTGGCTTCAATCGTATAAAGATAGGGGTCTTCAACGCCTTGCCACAAGTGAGGAGAGGATAATTTAAGATTAAGAGAAAATTTATGCTCATCTTTTGATAAGATTGACGTTTGTGTGGTTACAGTTTTTCCTTCGCGATCTTTGATATCAAAACGAAGTTGAGCATTTTGAGGGATATTGCATAAATAGCTGGTGATGTTTAATATGGCTTGTTCATTGGAAAGGGCAAGTTGTGAGACTTTAATTCCGCCAACGGCATAATCTGCTACACGATCAAAACAGGTTTCATTACTTTCAATGAGGGTGACTGGACGATAAAGTCCGCCAAACATCGTGAAGTCGCCACTCACAGGAGGAATGTCAGGAGAGAAGGTGTTGTCGACAGCTACGCGTAATTGAAGTGGCGCGCCATTGGACTTGGCAACATGTGATGTAATATCGAATGCAAATCTGCCAAATGCTCCCGTGTGTTCACCTACGATTTGTTCATTGATGAACACTTGAGTTTTAATTCCTGCACCATCAAAGCGAAGGGTATAACGTTTATTGGGTTTGTAATTAACTTTAAGTGAGGTGGTATAGTTTCCTACGCCACGTTGGTAGCCATTGCCATCTACTGAAGCTGCAGTGGTGCTTCCGCCGTCTGCCCCATCAATAGCATTCCAACAATGAGGGAGTACCACAGAGACCGTTGATTCGTTTTGAAATTGAAAGTCCCACGTTTGGATGTGAAGTGGGGTAATTTGCGTTGAACTTGCGCAACCAGCGAGCGAAAGACTCATTCCTAAAAAAAGTGTTTTCCAATGTCTCTTCATAAAATTGACTCCAAAATAAGTTGATAAAAATGCAAAACTAAGTAATATACATATACTTTACAAAAAAATCAAGTATGGATAATTAAATCTGAATGAGAAATTACAAAAAAATAAATGAATTTGGGTTAATTAATTTAAAAATTCTATTTTAGGCAACGATTGATAGGGCAGATAAGAGGAGTCGTTCCCATGAATTGAGTATTCAATGATGTTGTCTGCTTTTTGCAAAATAGAGAACTCCCAGTCTCGAATTTGAAACAAGGATTGATGCTTGTTTCCACTAAACGTAAAGAAATCACGTTGATATAAATTAAGACTGGATGGCGTTAAAATCTCAACGCGCCCCCCTTTTTCAATGTAACTTGCGAGATGTTCATTTAATTTTGTCCGCGAATTCGGTTGACCCAATATTGTAATTTTTTTGACTTCAAATTGAGCTAGAAGATAATGAATTCCTCTGTAATAGTTTGCCGAAGGATGTGTAATGATAATTTCCTCAAGATTATCAATGCCGTGTTGACGTAGATAGTTGGGGATAAAATTTGCAAGTTGTGCGCTTCCCATATTCACTAAATAGGTTTGTGATTTTTGAGCATCTCGTATGATATAGGTTGGTATATAAATATCACCTCCATAAATAAGAGTGCATTGAGGTCTCTCTTGTGTGGAAAAGAAAAGATACCCCCCAAGATAAAATGCGAAAATCACGCTGAAAAAACTGCAAATGGTCCAGCGTCGTGGATAACAACACACGATAAGGAGTCCTCCCCATATAATTACGATTTCGAATCCACCAAAATGACCCAACAAAGCAAAGTTTTGAATACTGTTTCCGAATGCACCACAGAGTTGATCCAGAATACGAATTAAATATTCAAATGCCGTAGTAATGGCGTCTAACGTATTGCCTAACAACAATTTAAATATTCCTGTAAGCATGATGATTCCTACGAGTGGCATCACCAATAAGTTTAAGAAAATTGAGAGCGGTACAAACATTCCCATGCTCATGGATGCAAGGGGAATGGCAGCAAGTAACGCTATAATACAACTCAAAAATGGTTTGAGCAGACGGTGTGCCAGTGTGAGTTGAAAAATATCGCTGTGACGTTGATTTTTTAGAGGAATCCATGAGATGTGTTCTGTGGTTAAATGACACATTGCTTGAATCGATTTCCACCCTAAAATCAAGAAAAATGTAATCACAAAAGAGTAACGAAATCCCATGTCGAACCATGAATACGGATTCGCGCATAAAAGGATTAGCGCCGCAAGAAATAACGCATTTAATGTGAGGGTTTGGCGCATCGTTGTGGCAAATATCAAAATGACGCTGCACATCACCCATGCACGAAATGCGGAAGGTTGAAAACCTGTGGTCATGAGAAACAAAAACAAAAGAGAAATGACAACCCATCCTCGCCATTGTTGTGGAATACAAAAACATAACCCATATAATATAAGTGCGAGTATGCCCATGTGGAGTCCGCTCACCACAAAAATATGAATGGTGCCTGATGAAATATAACGATTTTTGGATTCTTTTTCAATGCCTTGGCGACATCCGAAGAAAATTGCAGCGACTTTATTTTTTATATCGTTAGAAAGTCCTGATGTGAAACGATTTAATGAGTAGTTTCTAATTTCTAATAATCCTGTCATAAAAGATTTTTCATGCGAAATAAATTGCATCGTATCCGCATAAAGCATCGCGGGTGATCCACGTGAAAATAAATAAGTAGAGAAATCAAAGTCGCTATTTCCTAACGGAGGGTGAGGAATAGAGATTGTCCCTTGAAAATCAAATATATCCCCGTACTGTAAGGATAGATCACTATTTGAGGGAAGACGAATCATGATTTTTCCCTCAGCATTTTTTCCATTAATACGCTTTATTTGCGCTTGAATAATATTCGGTTTTTCAAGCCATTTTTCAGAAGGAATCAGTGCAGGATCTGTCATCATTATTTCTCCATTGAGATAACGCGATGCACGATTAAATTGTGTTAAATAATGTTCATTAGAAAATTGAGATTGAGAATAGACAACGCCTCCGCTTAAAATGATCACGATACCCGCAGTAATCCATGTTTGTTTTTTGACATAACATGCGAGTAATAAAAGATATATAAGAGGAAGAACTCCCCAACAAGGCCATGGTAAATGAGGCGAATACATTGGGGGGAGAATCGTGCACAACGCTCCTATAAGTAGGATGAGCGATGGGTAATTTTGAATGAGACGCAAGATGTGAAATGACATGACACAAAAAAAGCGTGGTCAATTTTCTCAACCACGCTTTGAAAATGCGATTAACGCTTATTTTTTCAAGTCATGAAACTCAGCCCAATGGGGTTCAGTTTCAAAAATGAAATCATAGTAAGCGCGCTCTGTCAATTTTGAAGCCGCAGCCGCATCCACAATCACAAGTGCGTGTGGGTGCATTTGGAGTGCGGTTGCAGAAATCATAGAGGTCATAGGGCCTTCGACAGCTTTTGCAACGATGTCTGCTTTTTCTGCGCCAGTAGCGAGAAGGAGCAATTTGCGTGCGCCGAGAATGGTGCCAACGCCCATCGTCATTGCACGTTTAGGCATTTCGCTACCATCAGTGAAGAGGGGGGCATTTTGTTCAACAGTTGTAGGTGTCAAACATTTTGGACGAGTGCCTGAAGCGAATGAAGAGAGGGGTTCGTTGAAACCGATGTGACCTGAGCGACCAATCCCTAATAATTGCATATCGAGTCCGCCACAAGCATCAATTTTATCATCATAGTCGATACCTTCAGCAACAAGGTCTTCAGCCATGCCGTTAGGCACGTTGGTGTTGCGAATATCGATATTGATATTTTTGAAGAGGTGTTGGTTCATGTAGAAACGATATGAGTTTTCATTTGTCCCTTCAAGACCAATGTACTCGTCGAGGTTAAAAGAGCGAACGAGGCTGAAATCAACATCGCCAGCTTTGTTCATTTCGGCAACGCGTGCATAGACCGCTTCCATTGTGCGACCTGTAGCAAGACCCAATACTGCATCGGGTTTTGCGTTGACTTCTTTAGCAATAAGCTGAGCGGTCAATTCGATCGCAGCTTCGGTTGTTGGCATGACAACAACTTCCATGGTGTAACTCCTAATATATATGGGTTATAGGTTGAAAAGGATTATCCTTTAATGAGTTTTACGAAGTACTCGACAGTGGCTTCAAGGCCTTCTTCGAGCGAGTGTTGGGGTTTCCAACCTGCTGAACGTAATTTGTCGGCAGACGCCATAGAGTGTTTAACATCTCCTGCGCGCTCTTCGCGGTGGTCAACTTTGATAGCTGCGCCCACGCGTTCAATGATTCCTTCAGCGAGTTTGTTAATGGTGATTTTAGAACCATAACCTACGTTGAATGTGCCAGTGACGCCAGGGGTCATGACTGCAAAGACGAGTCCGCCCACGATATCTTTTACATAGATGAAATCGCGAGTTTGTTCGCCGTCGCCGAAAACACAAATATCTTCGCCTTTAACCGCTTTTTCAATAAAGATAGGTACAGCCGCTGCGTAAGCGCCTTTGGGGTCTTGACGTGGGCCGAAAACGTTAAAGAAACGCAAAGATGCGGTTTCAAGTTTGCCTTCGGAAGTGTACATACGGTTGTAGTATTCGCCATCTAATTTGGTGATCGCATAAGGGCTTTTAGGCTCTGGATACATGGTTTCGATTTTAGGGACAACGGGATTGTCTCCATAAAGCGCTGCTGAAGAGGCGAAAACGAGTTTTTTAACGCCCGCTTTGGATGCGGCTTCGAGAACGTTTAAGTGACCGTTTACATTGATAGCAACGCACTCTTCAGGTTTGAACATCGATTCTGGAACAGAGACCATGGCCGCGAGATGGAAAACGTAGTCAACGCCTTCCATTGCTTTTTCAACGATCGCTTTGTCAGTGATAGAACCTTCGATGAATTCGCAATCGAAACCATCTAAGTTGCGTTTATACCCTGTGCGGAGGTTATCCAACACACGAATTTCGGCTTTGCCTTGGAAATGTTCGACAATGTGTGAACCAATAAATCCAGCACCGCCAGTAACTAAAATACGCATTTTAAATTCCTTAATGATTAGAGGATAAGTAGTTTATGAATTAAAGCGACTCAACGAGTGCTTTCATTTTTTCTTCTTGAGCTTCGATAGACTCAATTAATTTGAACTGTGTACGGCAACGATCAAGGTTGTGTCCGTCGCGGTGTACTTTGAAGTAGACATCGTTGTTCAAATAATCTGTGAGGAAGCGAATACCAATGGTGAATGTAATTAATTTACCTGCGAATGGAAGTAATTCTTTTTCGAGAGGTGTTAATGCTGTTCCCATCGCTTCGAGGTAACCTTTAACAAGGGCTTCGAACATTTCAAAGCGCATGGTCACTTTGCTTAAATCTTGTTCATCTTCTTTGGCTGGTGAAGTTGATGTACGCACCATATCACCGAAATCGTAGTGAACGAAACCAGGCATGATGGTATCAAGGTCGATCACACAGATACCTTCGCCTGTTGCATCGTCAATCAAAACGTTGTTTAATTTACAATCGTTGTGCGTGATGCGCTCAGGGAGTTTTCCTGCTGCGTGGAGATCAAGAAGTTTTGAGCAGATATCTTTGCGTTTCAAGCAGAAATCGATTTCAGCTTGGCAAGTAGATGCGCGTTTTGCAACGTCTTTTGCAATGGCTTCTTCGAGGGCTTCGAAACGTTTGGGGGTGTGGTGGAAGAAAGGAATGGTGTCGATTAAACGACCGCCAGGGAGATCAAAAAGTGCTTTTTGGAATGCACCGAAAGCGCGAGCTGCTTGGTAAGCTTGATCTGTGGTTTCGATCACATCAAAAGTACGTGCTTTTTCAACGAAAGAGTAGATACGCCAGAAGTTACCTTCGGTGTCTTGATAAACGTAAGTTCCATTTTTTGCGGGGTGAAATTCTAATGAACGACGTGCGCTATTAGGTAATCCTTCTAATTTGCATTTCATGTGTTCTGAAACGCGTCCGATATTTTCCATAACTGCCACAGGGTTTTTGAAAACGTTGTGGTTAATACGTTGAAGAATGTAGTTAACAGGAGTTCCTGCTTGGTCATAGGTCAAGCGGAAGGTATCGTTGATGTGTCCTGTACCGAAGGGTGCGCCGCTTTGGAATTGTCCAAAGACAACGAATTGAGAAGCAATGGCTTTGAGGTCATAAGTTTTTTCAGTGTTGCTCATGATGTGACTCCTTAAGGTTAATGTGGTTTTACGAAAAATGTAAATGCATATTCAAACTATATCACCAATTTTCGATTTTTTCAAGATTGTTTTGTAAATTTCTTGATTATTTTATGCTTTTTTATCTTTTTAAACTATAAGTTTACTCAAAACGCTTTTTTTATGATATTTTTTCAGCGTATATGCAAAACGCACATTCATGAGATAATTTTATGTTTTTACCAAATATTTAAAATAAAAAAGGTGCATCACGACGATGCACCTTATATTTTTCAATGTTAAATTAAATTACCATTGGGTATTAATTTTTACGTTTTTGATTTTGCCGATAAAGCTATTTTGTTTTGCGCCAATTTCAGTAAAGGGGAATACAAAGGTATTGTATTTGCATGATTCTGGGAAATAGAAGCGTGTGGGGGCTCCAATTTCTTTGTCGTCTGCAAAGAGTTTGACTTCGCGATCTTTGGCTACAATTTTGAGTTTAACCCATTGATTAACAGGGAGTTTGTAATCAAAAGAGTAATCCCATGTATCGCGTGTGAGACCCACTTTGCCTGTTTCTTTTTGGACCGCTTTAAATGTGGTTGTAGGTCCAGCAAAAAGAACTTGCTCGTTGTCGCCATCGTGTGTACGATAAACTTCAAACTCAACCTCGTAGTCAGGAGCGATTCCGCCACCGATGAGATCCGCGCCTGCAATTTTAGCCACAGAGTTAGCGGTTAAGGTCATTTCGTTGTTTTCAGACTGAACACCTTGGTTATTTTTTGCATCAGGAGCGATGGTTGTAGGGGCAAGCGCTTTGTCTTTACGATGTAAAACGACGCTTGGGGCAAACTTGATGACGCGTTGATTTTTTTTGAAATCATCAAAAGAGAGATCTGTGCCTGTCGCCCATGTTTTTTCTGCAAAGACGGCGCAAGATTCTTGGATACGTTCGAAGAGGTCGTAATTGGTTAATCCTAAGTCGCCACGGAACGCGTTATCATTCCAGACTGCAAATTGTGCGCCAAGCATTTTGGGGTGACCTGATGTGACACGTTGATTGCTCATGACATTAGGTTGCCAGTTGGGGCTATAGATGAACTCTAAGTTTAATAAGTCGCCATAACCACCACGGTTACCTTTGCCGTTGGGGACAATATAGGTATGGACGTCTAAGATATTGATAATATCAAATCCCATATCCAACGCAGCTTGAGGGGCTTGCCAGCCTAAGGACCAAATGTGCATTTGAACGCCATCAGAATAAACCGGTGTTTGACCACGTTTGTTGGTTAAACTTCCCCATAAACGAGGTGTATAACCGCGTTCTTTGATGTATTTGAGCATGGCATCTGCAAACGCACGGTACTCTTCAGAGTTACCATAGTATTCATCAGTACCGATATGAACGACAGGATTGCTAAATACGGGTTTTTCGCCTGCTTTAGCGGTTAAGTATTCATCGAATACGCTTTTGACAAAGTCTAAAGTTTCTTGACGGTAAGTTTTGCCTGTTTTAGAGTCAAAAATATCTTCTGAGCAGTTCAACATTGCCACGCGTTCGACTTCTTGGTGTCCGCCAACGCCGCCTTTATACATTAAGTCTGGACGTACTTTAACAAAGCTCATTGCATGCCCAGGAACGTCGAATTCTGGCACAACCATTACACCATAGAGTCGACCTAACGCGAGGAGATCCGAAAATTCTTTTTTAGAGTACGCATAATCTTTTGAAGTAAGCGCAACGCCATTTTTGCCTACGCATTTAGATTCCATGCGGAAACCTGCGGGTGAGGGTTCAAAGTTTAAAACTTCCATTGTTGCGGCTTGTCTTTGTTCTGGTGTGGCATTTTTGTTGTGTGGGATTTTGGTATAGTTATGCAACCAGATAAAGTTATCATTTAAGTGAAGTTGGAAATCGTTCATTTTGTACCATGCCATGGTACGGAGAACATCGCGTACGTCTGTGATATGACAGGGTTTACGGCCTACATCATACATAAAGCCACGAACAGGGTATTGAGGATAGTCGCGTGAGAATCCGCAAGGGAATTTTTGTTCTGCTTTTAAGACTTGGAGGATTGAACGTGTTGCCCAAAATGCACCGATTGGAGCGGGGGATTGAATTGAAATCCCTTTTTCTGTGACGTTCAATGTGTAGCCTTCGTCGCCAATGCCTTTAAGTAAGTCGCACTTTCCTTTAAGGTTGACTGCGATATCCCCTGCATTTAAATCTTTAGGAATTTCAGAAACAATTTTAAGATTTATTTTTTTACCTGTAATTTCTGTATACTCTTGTGCGAAAAGGGCCATGCGTTCTTGTAATGTAGGCTCACCCATTTTTGCCATGTCCGCTGTGATATAGATATTTGCGTCAGATGTTGGGATAAAATGACCTTTTTTACCTACCCATTCTTGAAGTGCGGGAATGACGACGGGTTTTGCATTTCCTTCATTAGCAATTTTAAAAACGGGAACAGGAAAAATAATGCCTTCAGAGATAGCCGTATCTTTGTTGTCGGTGACAGCAAAAGTGAGGGTCACATTTTTAGGCGATACGGGGGCGTAAACATTCCCTTGCATATCTACTAATTGTTTGAAGTTTGAGCCTGTGATTGTGGCTTTCATCCCTTTAGGAACACTTGCTACAATTTTTTGATCTTCAATTTTGATGTTATCGAGAGTCATGCGACGCGCAACGGACTGAACAGTTTCTGGGAGTTTTCCGTTGTAAACTTGGAATTCGTACATAGAAACGGCACCCCATTGTTGTTTTTGGAATTTTTTAACTTCAAGGCGTACATAACGCGCAGTTTCTGCTTTTTCGAGTTGAATCAATTCGGAAGGAGATGGGGCAACTTTTTTAGATGACCATACGGTGCGCCACTCTTTGCCGTCGTTTGACATTTTAATGCAATAATCTGTTGCTTTAGCATGTTCCCATTCAATGAGGATATCTTGCAAGTTAGCTTCTTGTTTACCTAAGTCAAGTTGAAACCAAATCACATCTTTTTCTGAAGGGGCAACCCAAATTCCGTTTTCAAAGTTGTTATGCTTAACATCAGAACACCAACGGGATTGTTCTTTATTGCCTTTTTGACGGTTAACAATTCCATCGACGGCAAGATTGGGTGTAAAAATTGCATTTTCACATCCTGATGCATCTGCTTTTTTGCGTTCCGCTACATTTTTCGGGTTTTCTGCATGGACACTTAATGCACTTAACGCTAAAATAGATGTTAGCGTGGCATTCATTAATAGTTTTTTCATAAAGCCTTCTTTTCTGTTAAGGTGATAGAGTGAACGATACATTGATAATATACCCTCTTTTTC
>CAZIVM010000019.1:0-21796 GCA_964542845.1 uncultured Victivallales bacterium | reverse complement strand
AAGAAAAAGGTTGTATATTATATTAATTACGCACAATCGTATTAATCAAAAATATAAAATCAGACCATCACTTAAAGGAGTAGAGTCATGAAAGAAAAAACAAAAAAAATTCTTAAACGTAGTCTTATTGTCATTGGACTTCTGTTCGTTACCATTTTAATTACCGTCATGTTCCTTCTCGGATACATCATCGACACCGCTGTCGAAACCCTTACACCTAAAGTCGCTAAAGTAGAAGCTAAAGTGGGAAGTTGCTTTGTATTCCCCTTCTCTGGCTATTTCAATATGAACGAATTTGAATTAGGAAACCCTCAGGGTTTTTCTACACCTCATGCCATTAAATTTAATGAAATTACTGTAAAAATAAACGTCTTAAGTCTTCTCTCAGATGTCATTATCGTCGAAGAAGTTTTAATTGATGGTGGCGATATCACCATTGAACAAGGTTTAACCTCTAACAACCTCAAAACCATCTTAAGCAATGTTGAAACTTTTGCAAAACAATTCGAATCAGACGAAGCAAGTCAGCCCCAAGAAACAGATTCTTCTGTAACACAACCTGCTGGCGCAAGCAAAAAAGTATGTATCCGCAAAGTAACCGTATCCAATACGACTGTTGCTTTTGCAATCAAAGGGATTAGTTCACGCGCGCCCATCCCATTGCCAAACATCGAGTTAGCTAACATCGGTGAAAATGTGAATGAAACAGGTGAAACTCAATCGACTGGGGTTTCATGGCCAGAAGCGATTAAAGAAATCCTCGACGGCATCATCAATGGCGCCGTTAAAGGAGCAAGCCAAGCCGGCACTGCTATCTCTGAAAGTGCATCCAATGTAGCAAAATCCATCGGCACAAGTGCAAATGATGCAGCCAAGTCGATTGGCGCAAGTGCCAGTGGGGCAACAGAGTCAGTGGGTGGCGCAGCAAGCGAAGCCGTTAAATCAACCAAAGATGCCATCAAAGGTATCGGCGACTTATTCTAATTTCAACGTATCATAAAATTACGTTATCTCAAAATATAAGGATCTATACATTATGGGAATGACCATTACAGAAAAAATTTTGGCGCATGCAGGCGGTAAAACCACCGTGCGCCCAGGCGATAATATTTGGGTATCTACTGATATTCTCTTGACACACGATGTCTGTGGGCCTGGCACCGCGGGCGTTTTCAAACGCGAATTTGGCGAAAATGCCAAAGTATGGAATAAAGAAGGGGTTGTGATTATCCCCGACCACTATATCTTTACTGAAGACAAAATGTGCAACCGTAACGTCGATATTATTCGTCAATTTGCTAAAGAACAAGAACTTCCCTACCACTATGATGTCGGCACAGATCGTTATCAAGGGGTGTGCCACGTTGCTTTAATTGAACGGGGTCATGTTCGCCCTGGCGAAGTGATCTTCGGCACCGACTCCCACACCTGTTCACATGGCGCACTCGGCGCATTCTCTTCAGGAATTGGCAACACCGATGCGGGCTTTGTGATGGGCACAGGTAAACTCTTAATCAAAATTCCAGCCTCTCAAAAATTTATCCTCGAAGGCAAACTCGCTCAAGGGGTTTCTGCGAAAGATATTATCCTTACAATTATTGGCGATATTGGCGTGGATGGTGCCACTTACGATGCAATGGAGTTTACAGGCGAAGGGATTGCATCTCTCTCTTTAGATGAACGCATGACTATTTGTAATATGGCGGTTGAAGCGGGTGCTAAAAACGGAATTATTGCCCCCGATGAAAAAGTGTTCGACTTCTTAAAAGAACGTAACACGAAGCCTTATACGGCACAATTCAGCGATGATGATGCGGAGTATAAAGCCACCTACACCTACGATTTAAACAAACTCGTTCCAGTCGTCGCTCTCCCATTTAGCCCCGACAACGTGAAGCCCGCAGCCGAGATGGATAATTACAAACTCGATCGCGCTTATATTGGCAGTTGCACGGGTGGAAAAATTGACGATTTTATCATGGCGGCCGAAATCTTAAAAGATCGTAAAGTGGCCATCCCCACATTTATTGTCCCTGCAACACGCGAAGTCGAAGAAGCATTTGACACGGTCAAGATCGACGGAATCTCCTTGCGTCAAATCTTTGCCGACGCTGGATGCGAAGAACCCGCCCCCCCCTCATGCGCCGCTTGTTTAGGTGGGCCTATTGATACTTATGGACGTTGCAACAATGCCGAAGTTTGTATCAGTACCACCAATCGTAACTTCCCAGGACGTATGGGGTCTAAAGATTCTAAAACCATCTTAGCCTCCCCCTACACCGTAGCCGCATCTGCTGTTCGTGGTGTCATTGCCGACCCCCGCGACTTCTTCAAAGGAGAATAACCATGATTCCAAAACCTTTTGACCTCCAACATATCCGTGGCAAAATCTTTGTCATTGGCGATAACATCGATACCGATCAAATCATCCCTGCGAACTACTTAAACTTAGTGCCCACCAATCCTGAGGAATACAAAAAATTAGGTTCCTATGCGTTGATTGGACTCCCCGATCCTTACCCACGTTATGTTGTCGAGGGTGAAGAAACCACCATTTACCCCATTATCTTAGCGGGTAAAAACTTTGGTTGCGGATCCAGTCGCGAACACGCCCCTATTAGTTTAGGTGCAGCGGGATGTCGTGTCGTTCTAGCGCAATCTTATGCGCGTATTTTCTTCCGTAACTGTATTGCAACAGGCGAACTCTTCCCAGTTGAATACGATGATATTACCCCTTTATTAGATGTTCTTCAAACAGGGGATGAAGTTGAAATCAACCTCGTCGAAAACACCTTAACGACGCCTGATGGCAAAGTGTACTCGCTTCGCGATCCAGGTGATGTACGCGATGTGATTGTATCAGGTGGAATTTTTGAATTTGCACGTCAATCAGGCATTGTGAACCGCGCATGAAAAACTCATCTTCTGGCGATTCTAAATTTAGACCGATGCGTAAACGTTCTTTCGGTTCCGCCGTTAAACCGCGTTTTGAAGCACGCGATGAGGGTGAAAATCAACGTGATAACCGCGAAGAATACGCACCACGTCGTAGCGCATACAACGATAATCGAAGAAGTAACGAACGTTCGAGTTCCTACGGGAGATCTTCATATCGCAGTGACCGTTCCAACGGCTATGCACGCAATTATAATGAAGAACGTGGTGAAGATTATGAACGCCCAAGAAGTTATGGTCGTTCTCAATCATATGAACGTTCAGAGCGTTCCGACCGCGAATATACGCCTCGTCGTGATTCTAGATCCTTTGATCGCCCCTATACGCCACGACGTCGTGAAGATGGGCGTCCTGCACGACAAAGTCGCGTAGGCAATCCGACAACCGAGATTACAAGTATTGATGTTGCCCGCGCGTTCAACGTAGCCACAACCGTTTGGAAACTTTTCTCAGGGATTATGGAGAAACGTCAGCCACTTGATAAATTGCTTTCAGGTTTTTTCCGCGAAAACAAAAAATATGGTTCAAAAGATCGTCGACTCATTAGTGAAACAATTTATGCACTGTGCCGTCATTGGGGAAATGTCAAGCAAAATGCACCCGAACCTGAGGCACCGATGATTTGGCGTTGTTTGTCACGCAGTGGACTTGAAGGGAATGGACTCTGGTTTTATCCGTTGTTAGAGAGCTGGATGTTGGATGAACTCACCGAACTTGATCCGATTGTTTTCAAAATTTGGTCTCAACATGTCGCGCGTGCCCTTTCACAAACGCAATCCAAAGATAATAAAAAATTTGATGTCAAAACCCTTGTTGATGAACTCAAAAATATCTCAGATGAAGATATTGAAAAATATTTAACATCGGCCTTTCCAACATGGTTTGCCTCCATCGTCCCAGAAAACATAAATATCACTCAACTCATGGAGTGTTATCAAACGCGTCCGCCCCTTTGGCTTCGTTTCCAACACGATGAAACCGAGACTTTGGCGTTACTCGCACAAGACGAAATTTATCCTGAAAAATCAAATTTATTGTCGATGGCATATTGTTTGAAAAATACGCGCGTCAACCTTTTTAACAGTGCGGCGTTCCGTAAAGGATGGATTGAAGTTCAAGATATTTCATCGCAATGTATCGGCCATGTTTGTAACCCTGCCCCAAAATCACGTTGGTTAGACTACTGTGCGGGTGCGGGCGGTAAAACACTTCAACTCGCCGCTATGTTGAATAATAAAGGGACTGTGATTGCTGTTGATAAACGCAACTGGAAACTTGACGACCTTAAAAAACGGGCGCGTCGTGCCCAACTTTGCAATATTCAAACCCGCGATACTGAAGGCGAATTTCCTAAACTTCCGAAAGAAAGTTTTGATGGTGTCTTAGTCGATGCCCCTTGTAGTTGTACAGGCACTTGGCGTAGAAACCCCGACGCACGTTGGACAACTCAAACTTCTGAAATTCAAGAACTTGCAGATCTCCAACTTGCCATTCTTTCTCGCGCACAAAAAACTGTTAAACCTCAAGGCGTTTTAGTCTATGCCACTTGCAGTGTCACTGTTCCTGAAAACGAAGGCGTGGTCGAAAAATTTCTTCAGCAGTTCCCTGACTTTGAAGTTGAACCTTTCGCACATCCCCTCACGGGCGAAACCTGCGAAAACGGTTATGCAAGAATTCAACCTTGGGAAGGCGATGGCGATGCCATGTTTGTGGCAAGATTTCGCAAAAAACAAGCATAATATCATCTTAGCGAGCGCTAAATCTCGCTAAGGATAAAGGAGTCAATCTATGTTCACAACCTTAGCGCAAATGTATAATGACTATGCAGATGAAACGTATGCTTATACGCAAACGCAAGGAGTGAGCATTGATCCTGAAATTGTATTTTGGGGTACAATTATTGCTGCGGTTCTTGCGCTGATTTGTTTGTTTTTCACGCTCAAATATTTGAAACGTTATCGACTCGTCCGTGATACGCCCACCTCAAAATGTCGAGGCGTTTTCATTGGATTTGTTGAAGTCAAAGGAACAGCCGAGATTGAAGAAACTGTCATTTCATATCTTGCTGAAATTCCAACAGTACACTATCAATGGAATGTGCAAGAACGGTGGTCACGATTGGTCACAGAGACCTACACCGACAGCAAAGGGAACACACGCACACGCACACGACGTGAAACAGGATGGACCACCGTCGCTACGGGCGGAGAAGCCCCCCTCTTCTATCTTAAAGATGATACGGATGCCATCTTAGTCGATCCTGAACGCGCATCGATAGATCAGCGCACGGTTTTTTCTCAAACGGTTACCCCGTTTAATTCCCTTTACTATGGCAAAGGACCCGATGTGATGATTCCGAATAGCGATCAAGTGCGCTCTTTTACAGAATACGCAATCCCGTTACATCAACCGCTTTATATTTTGGGTCAAGCCCAAGAACGTCAAGATGTTGTTGCCCCCATGATTGCATACGATGCTAAAGCGCCCGACTACGTCATTTCGGTTAAAAGCGAAGAAGAACTCGCCTCTTCATTGAAATGGACGATTGCGCTGACCTATATTTTGGCAGGAATTATTACGTTTGGATTTTTTGGATATATTACATCGCAAGACGAACAATATTTATCATACCTACTCATTGCTGGAGGCGCGTTTATTTCCCTCTCCTTTTTGACGTGGCTTTTTACACTTTACAACAATCTTATTTCACTTTCAAATCGTGTGAAACAAGCGGTATCGCTCATTGATGTACAATATAAACGTCGTTTCGATTTGATTCCTAATTTAGTCGACACCGTCTCCACACTCAAAGACTATGAGCAAAATTGTTTGGAGGCCCTTACCCTGTTACGCACAACAGCGCGCCCTACCCCCAATGGAAAGAGTGTACTTCCTGCCATTGAAATGATTAAAGAATCTTACCCGAATCTCATGGCAAATGATGGATTTTTGTTTTTGAATAAAGCGTTGATTGATGCCGAAGATCGTATTGCCCTTGCAACATGTTACTATAACGACATCACCACCAATTATAATACATTAATCCAATCATTTCCAGCGGTGTTATTAGCAAAAATCATTGGCTTAAAAGAGCGGAGTCTCTATCAAATCGATGATATTAAACGTCACACTGTACATGTAGATTTTGCATCATGAAAAAGACCATCATTGCCCCCTCAAAAATCAATGCATTTCTCTCTGTAACTGGCAAACGCCCAGAGGGTTACCACACCATCGAAACGCTTTTCTTTATTCTGCAAACCCCTCACGATATAATCTCTATCGAGCCCATTGTACAAGGCATTGAAATTGCAACAACTTCCGCCATACCCACTAATGAAAACAATTTATGCTGGAAAGCGATTGAAAAATTTGCAGAAGCGACACAATCCGCTCAAAACTGGAAAGTCACGATTGAAAAAAATATTCCAATTGCAGGAGGAATGGCTGGCGGAAGCACGGATGCGGGCGCCGTATTGCGTTTATTGAATGAAGCAAATGATGATCCTCTTACCCATCAACAACTTAAAGAGATTGCACTCTCATTAGGCGCAGATGTTCCTCTTTTTATTGAGGCACAACATGCATTTGCGGTCGGTGTAGGCGAAGAATTGACCCCAATTGAGGATTGGCCTCAAGGTTTTCAAATCCCTTTGATTCTTGCCATTTCTAATTTTCCTGTATCGGCCAAGTGGGCTTATATCCATCGACAAGGTGACTTCTCAAAAACATCCAAAGTTGAAGATTTTACAAACGCAATTCAAGGTCAAGACCTTGCAAAAATTCATCAACTCATGCACAACGATTTAGGAAAAGCTGTCATTGAAAAATTTCCATTATTGCAATGTATCGAAAAAGAGTTAATCGAAGCAGGATGCACACAAACGCTTTTATCAGGAAGTGGCCCCACCTTAATCGGTCTTCCCACCTCTATTGAACATGCAACTCAAATTTGTGATTCACTCAATGCAAAATGGGAAGGCACCGTTCAATTTATTTCCACTGTCGTTGCGAATTAAAAGACGACGGCAACGAATCCTCGTGATCGGGATAAGAATAGTCCTCTAAGATATGGGCATAAGGGGAAGCCTCTTCGGTATAAGGGCGTAATGGGATTACACGAGTTATTCCAAAATGATTATCGGTCATAACTTCATACGACTCTGCATGATCGTTCATAAGCCCTTCAACAGGCACGTTCGCGCGAATCGACATCAATACTGGACGCGATGAGACACATATTTCAGGCGCAATAGGGGCATATTTCGCCAAATAATCTTTATCCTCTTTTTCGAGTTCGTGCCAAATTGTAAACTGCGAAACCCCTAAGGTTTGGAGAAATTGAGCCGCAGCAATATTCGTCACTGGCAATGGCAACGACGCGTGCAATATGAGATGATAATCACGATACTTTTCAAGCAAGTCAAAACCCGCCAATGACGTTACACGGAAAACACGAACGCCTCGATTAATCGCTTCTTTTATCTCTTTTTGAATATGAGAATGATGATCTTCTGGAACAAATGATGGAAGATAAGCTTCCTCATTTTCTTGCGCAAAATACAAGGGCATGATATAGCTATCTGCATCATAATGGTGATCGACTTCGCGAGTTGTACGCATTAAAGTGGTCTGTTGATTTTCGCCTAAAATGGGGCGTTCTGGCAACTGCAACGAAAGTGCGGCATGAACTAATGCGGTATCGTCTTTAGGCAGGTTCTCTTCATAGAGTTCTAAGTCGTGCCAAAATGTTTGACGCAACTGTTTGAGTACACTGTTCGGCATAAAGTAGTCGCCTTCAATATGGGCGTGAAATTCACCTAATGCAAATCGACACTTCTTCGGATCGCCACACACGGAAAATGCCTCTTTTAATGTTGAGACCGAGACAGGATTTTTTTGAGCTTCAGCGAGAGCTAATGGGGTCTCCCAATCATAACGCCCTTGATATAAATGCGCGCATATCATCATCTTATCTTGATGCAAAGTGATGTTTAACGTAACCTTAGGATGCCAAGGTTCTAACGCGGATGCCATACGATGCAATGATTTCAAGCTGGTACCAATACGATACACCCCTGCCCCTTTGGGAACATAAGCAATACTTGGAATATCAATTGTTGCGCCTTGTAAGGCATGATGAATCGATTTACCTTTATAATTAATTTGTGTAACAGTCGTTGCCACCCCTTGTTTTCCATGCCCACCTTGAATACGAATACGATCCCCTTTTTGCAAATCTGAATCGGTAAGTTGAATCGTTGTTGTTTGCGCATTGGCACGAACGACGTTGCCTAAAAATTTACCTTGAGCCCCAACATCGTAAGGACGAATCAATGTTTTTTGCGATTTTGAAGTTAAGAATCCTGCAGAAGTTTCACGTCCCATCACTGAATTCAAGAGTTGTTTTGCTTTTTCAAGCGCAGTTGTATTTCCTTGTGCATCAATGGCTTGACGAAACGCAGTGGTCACGGCTGCAATATAATCGGGCTTGCGGAGTCGACCCTCAATTTTAAATGAAGAGACACCTAATTGAGCCAATTTAGGCACATAATCAATAATCGATAAATCATGTGGAGAGAGGAAATAACCCTCGTCACCATTGGCATTCCAGCGACGTCGACAAGGTTGCTTGCATTGTCCACGATTTCCACTACACCCCTCTTGCCATGAAGAGAGCAAACACTGTCCTGACAAAGAGATACAAAGTGCGCCATGAACAAACACCTCTGTTTCGACAGGTGAATTCGGAATTATTTTTTGCAGTTCTTCCCATGTAACTTGACGTTCTAAAATCACGCGTTGTATTTTTTGATCACACGCAAAACGCAAACCTGCGCGGTTATGCAACCCCATTTGCGTTGACGCATGAACGGTCAAATGTGGAAAGTAATTTTTAAGTAAATGTAATGCCCCTAAATCTTGAACAATCACCGCATCTACTTGATAACGCGAAAGTTCTGATGCGACTTCCAAAAACTGAGGTAACTCTGCATCTCGAAGAAGCGTATTCACTGCCACATACACCTTTTTAGCTTCCTTATGCGCATACTGCGTTAGACGGGCTAATTCATCCATCGAAATGGAGTTTGCGCGGGCACGTGCAGAAAATTGAGCTAATCCCGTATAAACGGCATCAGCACCATATTCAAAAGCAGTCAAAGCGCATTCGAGGTCGCCCGCAGGGGCAAGGAGTTCAGGTTTAAGCATAAGCATTAAAAGGATGCGTTAGGATCTTTTTGAAGTTTTGGAATCAAATCTTCTTGCGTCATTTTCAAATAATCTTCAAGCGTAAGTGCATCATCTAAAGAGAGTTCGCCACAGCGCGTGCGGCGTAAAGAGGCCAAGGTACCACCCACGCCAAGCACTTCGCCTAAATCGTGTGCAATCGAACGAATATAGGTCCCTTTACTACATGAAATTTCAGCTTTCACCATGGGTAAATTCATCTCAATAATCTTAAACTCGTGAACCGTTACCGGGCGTGCTTCACGTTCGACTTCAATTCCTTTTCGCGCTAAATCACAAAGTTTTTTACCATCTTTTTTAAGGGCAGAAGTCATCGGGGGGACTTGGAAAATTTCGCCACGAAATTTTTCAATCGCCTCATTGACCATCGATTCCGTTAAATGTTCAGTAGACTTTTCAGCAGTAACGGTTCCATCTAAATCATAAGAGTCAGTTTCTGTCCCTAACAAAATTTCAGCGATATAAGTTTTATCGTGCCCTGTATACTCTTGAGCGAGTTTGGTATACTTTCCCAACATCAACACCAATAAGCCAGTTGCACGAGGATCAAGCGTTCCACAATGCCCAATCTTAGGAATATTAAAATACCAACGAAGTTTGTTCACCACATCGAAACTAGTCCATTCGGCGGGTTTATCCACAAGGAGCATTCCATTCTCTGAAAAGGGCGGGAGGGCGTGTCTATCTGATTTATAACGCATAAAATTTCCTTAATCTAAAAGTGCTGCATGACGCTTAAAATGATCTTCAATTACCAACGCTGCCATCGCTTCAACAACAACTGTTGCACGGATAAAAATCGCTGGATCATGACGTCCCGTAACTTTGCATGTTGTGGGTTCGTCATGAATATCGATACATTTTTGTTCTTGGGCGATTGAGGGGGTCGGCTTAAATGCAACACGGAAAATAATATCTTGTCCTGTTGAAATACCGCCTAAAATCCCTCCCGCATGATTGGAAAGAAATCCTGTCTCATCGCGTGGATCGTTGTTTTGAGAGCCTTTCAAATCGGCCGACAAAAAGCCATCGCCAAACTCAATCCCTTTAGCCGCGCCAATGGAGATCATCGCTTTAGCCAAATCGGCATCTAATTTATCAAAGGTGGGTTCACCAATTCCGGGAGGCATTCCCGAAACCACACATTCAACAATTCCACCCACACTGTCGAGCTCCGACTGCGCTTTTTGGACAGCCTCAATAATTTGTTGCGCAATAATAGGATCAGGACAACGCACCGCATTGCGACGAATCTCATCTAAATTACGTTGCTGCGCTTGAATACCTGCGCCACGCACAACATAAGCAATCATCGATACACCGCGCATCGCAAGCAATTTTTTAGCAATCGCCCCTGCGGCAACGCGTCCAATGGTTTCGCGTCCAGACGAACGGCCACCGCCACGATAATCGCGTGTCCCATATTTAGCGGCGTAGGTGAAATCGGCATGACCCGGACGGAATATATTTTTAACATTATCATACGCATTGGAAAGGGCGTCTTTATTACGCACCAACATCATGATAGGCGTCCCTGTAGTTTTGCCTTCAAAGAGACCGCTCACCACTTCAACGGTGTCGGATTCATTGCGTTGGGTGGTCAACGTGGATTGTCCCGGACGGCGTTTATCCAATTCTGCTTGAATTTCAGCAACCTCTAAAGGAATCCCAGGTGTTACCCCTTCAACAATCACGCCTACACCGCCACCATGCGACTCACCAAAGGTGGTTATTTTCAAAATTTCGCCAAATGTACTACTCATTTTTACCTCTAATCTTAGTTAAGATTTAATACATCTTGCATATTATAAAGTCCTTTTGCGCAATCACTTGCACAAAGAAAACGAACAGCTTTCAATGCCCCAGTTGCGAACGCATCACGATTGGACGCTTTATGGGTCAACTCAATACGTTCTCCATTGGAAGCAAAAATAACCGTATGATCGCCCACAACATCGCCACCGCGCACCGCATGCATGCCAATTTCTTGACGTGTACGCGAGCCCACAAGACCCACACGACCATGACGTGTATCACGTTCAATATCGAGTCCGCGCGCTTCTGCAACCTTTTCAAGTAACGTTACAGCAGTTCCAGACGGCGAATCTTTCTTTTGATTGTGGTGCATCTCAATAATTTCAATATCGTATTGATCATCAAGACGTTGCGCAACCTCTTTCACCAAATGGAAAAGTAAGTTGACCCCAACCGACATATTCGTTGCTAACACAATTTTACCCGATTGCGCCAATTCGCCAATCGCTTTTTTGGAGGCGTCATCTAACCCCGTTGTCCCAATCACCATTGCCACATCGTTTGCAACGGCAACTTGCGCATGATTCACAATGTCCGCGGTTGAAAAATCAATCACCGCGTCAGCCCCTTGGAGTGCATCTGCAAGTGAATCCGTCAGTAATACACCCGATGGAGATAAGCCTGCAATCGCAGTCGCATCTTCGCCAAGTAATGGGCATCCAGCGTATTCAACAGCTCCAAAAAGTTTCAAATCATTCGACTCAGTAATTAAAGTAACTAAGCGTTTTCCCATGCGCCCTGCCGCGCCAACAACAACAACATTGATCATATTTTGTTCCTCATGTGATTATAACAAAGTGTATCGAACACGGTGTATAAGGATTAAGGTTTGGTCGGAGTAAAAGGATTTGAACCTTCGGCCTCTTCGTCCCGAACGAAGCGCTCTAGCCAGGCTGAGCTATACTCCGATTTTTAAAGTTTTACATACAATTAATAATGTACTCCTTTTTTGCTCAATTTCAAGTCTTAAACCCCATTTAATCTCAAGTTTCACGCAATAAATAAAAAAAAGCCACAAGTTGAACACTCGTGGCTTCTATTTAGGCGTAAATAATTATATTATTTAATGCACTGACATGCAGTCACTGCAATCGTTCCATAAATATCTTCTGCAGAACATCCGCGAGAAAGATCGTTTAAGGGCTTTGCCAATCCTTGTAAGAATGGACCAATCGCATCCGCACCCGCAAGACGTTGAACTAATTTATAGCAAATGTTACCTGCGTTGAGATCAGGGAATACCAACACGTTCGCCCCACCCGCAAGTGGACTTCCTTTGGTTTTTTGTGACGCAACAGCTGGCACAATCGCTGCATCCGCTTGAAGCTCGTTCTCATCACAAATGATGTCGAGATTTTCAGCTTTAACTTTAGCCGCAAAGGCTTTAGCAGCTTCTTTAATTTTAACAAGGTTATCTTGATCCGCACTACCATAAGTAGAGAATGAAAGGAACGCGACTTTGGGTTGTTTACCAAAAAGTTTGCGATAAGTAGTAGCTGTTCCCAACGCAATATCAACAAGACCTTTAGCATCAGGATCTGGCGTCACTGCGCAGTCAGCAAAAAGAAGCACATCTTCACCGTTAGGTGCAGGCTCTTTTAAGCCCATAATGAAACATGAAGATGCCGCTTTAATTCCGGGCTCTGTTCCAATAATCATGAAGGCCGCGCGGAGCATATCCCCCGTTGAAGCAATTGAACCAGCCACTAACCCATCCACAACACCTTTACGACTCATCATCGCACCATAGAAAATACGATCAGAAAGTTTTTGAAGCGCATCTTCATCCGTGATAGGTTTTCCTTTAGATGCACGCATCTCTTGGAACTCTTTAGCATATGTGGCTAATTCTGCAGATGCAAGGTAGTCCAAAGAAGTAAAAAGCGGGCGTTCAATCCCTGCAGCTTCGCATGATTTTGCAATTTCTGCGGGTGTACCTAAAACCGTAATTTGCGCAACGCCATCTTTAACAGCTTGGTTTGCGGCGATCACAACGCGGGGGTCGTGACCTTCTGGCATCACAATTTTAACACTTGCAGCACGTGCTTTTTCAACAAAACGATCAATTACAGACATAATATAGACTCCAAAATTAAAGGTTATTTTTTAAGAACATCGACAGTTTGACGCGCGATCATCAACTCTTCATTCGTTGGCATGACCATGGCGGTAACTTTCGAAGCAGGCGTAGAGATAATTCCAGGTTTACCCGCTGTTTCTTTATTAAGTGTCGCATCAAAATCAACACCTAAGCAAGCCAATTTGGATAAGATTTTAGCGCGAATAGGTGTGCTCCATTCACCAATACCCCCAGTGAACACAATTAAGTCTGCGCCACCTAAAGTAACAAAATAACTTCCAACATATTGCGTTACACGGCGTACAAACATGTTCAACGCCAACTCTGCCATTGAATCACCTTCTTCTGCTTTTTGAAGAGTATCGCGCATATCAGAAACGCCCACAATTCCTTGCAAACCACTTTGTTTATTCAAGATATTGTCAACTTCTTTTACGCTTAATCCCATATCGTTAATCATGTAGAAAACTGCCCCAGCATCAATATCACCAGAACGTGTTCCCATCATCAACCCTTCAAGCGGTGTGAGGCCCATGGAAGTATCCACAACTTTACCCCCAGAAATCGCGGCCATTGAACAACCGTTACCTAAGTGACAAGTAATAATTTTAAGATCTTCAGGTTTTTTGTTAACAAATTCAGATGCTGCCAAAGTTACAAAATGGTGTGAGGTTCCGTGGAAACCATAACGACGAATTCCATTTTCTTTGTAAAGATGGTAAGGGATGGCATAGAGGAAGTTTTCTGCAGGCATTGTTTGATGGAAAGCCGTATCGAAAACACCCACGTTTTCAGCATTTGGGAAAAGCACTTTACAGGCTTCAACCCCAGAAATATTTGGCGGATTGTGAAGGGGGGCAAGTGGAATACAGTCACGAACGGTATCCATCGCTTCTGTATCAAGTACAAGCGGTTTAGAAATTTTTTCGCCACCATGCACAATGCGGTGTCCAATCGCTTGAACTTCAGCTAAAGAAGCGATAACACCTACAGCAGGATCGATCAATTTTGAGGTAATTTCTTTTAAGGCTTCTGTATGATCTGTAATATCGATTTCTTCACTAATGGTATCATGACCTGGGCGTTTATAAATCAAACGGGGTCCGCCACCCGCAACAGGGGTGCTACGTGTGATGGAATCAGGACGATTGAAACTCATGCGTGAGGGTTGGCCAATACGTTCAACTTGACCACTGGCTAAGACGCTCTCATCTTGCATATGGTAAAGCGTAAATTTCATAGATGAGCTACCAGCATTAACGACTAATACGTTCATAAAGAACTCCTAAGGGGTTGTGTTGTTTAAAATAAGGAAATAAAGAAAATATATCTTATTAAGATAACACAACTTTGCCAAGAATCAACCACTTTTTAAAAAAAAGAACGCATTTTTTTGATTCCCAAAATCAGAGTCTCTATTTATGAGTAAAAAAATATCAATATTGTTAAAAACTAAATTAAAATGTATTAAAAAAATCAAGATTTAATCAATGACAAAAATTCAGCACGCGCGGCTGCTTCTTCACGGAATGAGTCCAACATACATGAGGTCACCATCACTGAATTTTGTTTTTCGACACCACGCATTAACATACATAAGTGTTGGGCTTCAACCACCACACCCACCCCTTCAGGGTTCAATGCGGTACGAATCACATCTGCAATTTGATTTGTTAAACGTTCTTGCACTTGAAAACGACGAGCAAACATATCCACAATACGTGCCATTTTGGAAACCCCAATCACTTTGCCACGGGGAATATAACCAATATGACAACGTCCAAAAAACGGCAACATGTGGTGTTCACACATACTGTAAAATTCAATATTCTTTACAATCACCATATCATCACACTCTTCTGTGAAAATGGCATTGTTAATCACATCTTCCACCTTTAATTGATAACCCGATGTCAGAAAAGCCATACTTTTTGCGACACGATCAGGAGTTCCCACCAAACCTTCACGCGAAACATCTTCACCCAAATGGGTTAACATTTGCGATACCAATCCTTGAATCGGTGGAACGGCAAGATTAGCGGGAAGTTCGGGTAAATTTTGTTCTTTCATTTTGAATCGTCTCGTGCAAAATTAAGGAGGAAGATAAAAAGGACAACACCGCCAAGAGCGAGGGTGAGTCCAATAAAAGTGAGGAGAAAAGTATACTCGCCAGCCTCGAACCATTGACTATCAACAGCGCGATACAATACAGCGCCAGGGATTGCAACCCCAGCGCTCAATAACCAGCGTTTAATCTTCGACATCGCGCTTACTTAAATAATGGCGCGAAGTTCTTGAAGAGTGATACGTAGATACCACAGATAATCGCAGAGGTAATCACCCCAGAGATACTTGCCCCTAATGCGTTTGGCATTACGTTGGCTCCTGGGTTCACTTTACCAATCGTTTTTTGTGCAACTTTAGCACAGGTTGGGATACAAGACACACCCGCAATACCAATGGCTGGGTTGAACTTTCCACCTGTCACAAAGTAGAGAATATATCCACCCATCAAACCACCCATACCCGATACTAAAAGGGCAAAGATACCGAGAATCAAGACCCATAAGACTTGTTCACTCAACATGGTTTCAGCATCACAAAGGAGACCTAACACTAAACCTAACATCAAGGTTGAGAAGTAAAGGACAGGTCCTGCGAGGAGATCGTGGAAATCTTTGAGTCCTGCCTCTTTAACAGAGATACCGAGGAAGAGCGACAAGAATAAAGGCGCTGCCACAGGGAAGAGGAAACAAAGAATAATGGTTGTCAATACAGCGAACACAAGTTTCTCTGAAGAAGAAAGTTCCACTTGAACATCAGGTTCGGGAGCAATTTTGCGTAATTTTTCAGGAACTAAAAGTTGAATCATATAAGGGTATCCACCATAACAGAAACCTAAATAAAGGTAAGCAACAACTGTAATAGGTGCAAAAAGTTTAGGTGAAAGTTGAAGCGCAGTAAAGAGAACCATAGGTCCATCAGCACAACCAACCATCGCAATCGAAGCAGCTTCAGTAATTGGACGACCTAATAAAACCGCAAGTGGTAACACAAGAATGGTTCCCATCTCACCCATCAACGCAATAAACATAGATTGGAACGGACGAGCTAAAACATAGCCCACATCCAAAAGCGCACCAATTCCCATAAAGACAAAACATGCAATCAAACCATTTGAGAACGTAAATGTATAAACGGGTTGGAAACAGTTAATTTGAAGCCAGTTCATTAATGCTGTTGCACCTGAAACGGTTTCTGTATTCATCGTAGATTTAACGAAGAGAGTTTGACGCTCAGCAATGTAAGGATTGCTAGATGCTGCATTCAAAGCAATAGGATCTTTACGACAAAGTTCACAACAAGAAGGAAGTGTTTGAACATCTTTACCATCCGCATTTGGGGTGATATAGTGTTCAATATGACCACGTTGGTAGCAAACTTCTGAAAGTTTGGTTTCATTCAACTGAAGATCATTTGGGTTAGGACCAGGCATTACCAAACAAGCGGCGTTAATCGCAATCATTCCTAATCCCATAGGGATCATGAGGAGTCCTTCAAGAACCCCTTTACGACCTAAATAGATCATCGCACAAGCTAAAAGCACAAAACCAATACGCGCAATAGCAATATGAAGATTTTCAGCTTCCATAAACTGGTGAATTAAAGTATCAATTCCTTGGAAGATATTAAGAATACCTTCAGATTCTTTGGGTGCAGTCACAGCTGCGAGCATTAAATGATTAAACATGATTATATCTCCTATCGATTATTGTTGATCCAAACCTTCTTTTGCACGAGCGCTCTTAATATGAAGGTACAAGAACTTCATAATAATGGCCACACCAAAACCGATAATACCTGTTAAAAGCCAAGTATAGAGGGCTTTTTGGAGTGCAAACATAGGGTCGCGACCCAAAGCGATAAGCTCAGAATCACTCATTTGAACGGCTTGAAGGAGAGTGTCTACTGCGGGAGCAGCGACTGACGATACAGTGTCGGCAACAGGCGCGACAGCTTGTGAAAGGAGAGTCAACATGGTGCATCCTCATTCTTTTAGGGGTTATAAAATTGTAATAAATCAGAAAAATATAGACAATATAAAATACTCTCTTTTTAGAAAAAATCCAATTAAGTCGGAAAATAATTTGCTTTTTTTTATTAAATAAATACAAAAATATCGAAATCAATCAATGCGTTCAATCACATAAAGTGGGGCATCGCCTGCAGAATTACGGGTTTTCGATGACAGTTTTCGATCTTTAATAGGCATGACATAATCTTCGGCAGGAGTCATATCACAATTCCAATCCAAGTGAAGTCTCTCGCGATTGACCCACCATGTCCCGCGAACTTCAAAAGGAGGCTCTTTTCGTGCGGTAAATTCTTCGACCATTGTTCCATCTTGATAAAAAGTAATATAACGATGCGCCGTACGTTGCCATGGACGCCCCGTGACATAATAAAACAAATCACGTTCAACCGTATTTTCAGCGGGTTGATGCGGATTAACGCGTTCTGGAGAATACAAAATATAATCTGTTAATGATCTTGGCGTGTCTGCACAAAGATGATTATAAGCAAACAATGCAGATCCGCCCAAACCTATCCCTAATAACAGTGCCGCGGGAAAAACCAACTTGCGAAAAAAGGATCTAGAACGTGACGGGGTATGTAAAATATCCGCCATCGCTTGCGTAACTAATTGCGGTTTTATCCAACGTTTATATGGGTCAGGATCACAAAGATGCATGATGAGTTTATTTAATTTTTTCCCTTGGGGCGTTTTTAAAATATCTAAGGAAATTTCAGGATAATCTTCTGCGCTATTTCCTGTAAGCGCACAATAAATAATCTTACCTAATGCGTAATAGTCCAACGCGACTTTGTTTTTAACACCTGCAATGGTCCCTTTACACTCAGGCGCAAGAAATCCCATGGTTCCGCCCGTAACCCCTGACTGCAAGTGAGAAGAGACTAAGCCGATATCTGAAAGCCGTGGCGTCTCCCTCACATAAATAATGTTTGAAGGCTTAATATCCGCATGAATCAACCCCTCTTGATGAAGCGCATTCATCGCTGATAAAATATTATGCGTCAAGACTGCAATTTCTTCAAGCGTACATGGTGATAATTTTAAACGCGCTGAAAGTGTATCAGGCTCATATTCTCCCGAAATACGCAATTTAAAATTATCGGCACAATCCATTGTATAATAAAAATATTCTGTATTTTCAGAGACATGATAGATACGCGTAAGATATTCATTATCAATATGTTTTTCGCAAAATTTGCGCACCCCATTGAACTCTTTTCGCCAAGAGAGACCAAGCAATGATTTCGACACCATCTTCAAAGCAAACAAGCGATTCGCACAGTCTTTAACAATATAGACTCGACCGAATGCGCCTGCCCCTGAAAAATAACACAACTCATAGTCATGAGGAAGAACAAATTCTCCATCAACATTAAGTGGGGTTTCAGGTATCGAAACAGACATCGTTTTATTCTCCCATTTCTAAATCAGCGAGTTTCATCATCTCTTTTAAATACGCAATCCCACGACTACGAATCGTATAGACTGCACTCACTGAAATTTCAAGACGTTCGGCAATATCCAAAGGTTTAACCCCCTGAAAAATTGAAAGATGAAATGCCTGAAATGCACGCGCATCGAACTTAGTTTTAAGCACTTGTACCACCTCTTTAATCAATGTAGCACGGTAGCGATCTTCCCAACTCTCATCAAATTGTTTCTCCAATTTTTTGAGTTCTCGGGCATTCATTTCTGCATCACGTTGTTTTTTTAATACGCGAAATACGTGATGATGTACCATTTCACGCAAGTAGTGCGAAAAACGACCTTTAGTAGGATCGTAAATAAACTCTTGACGCTTGTTAAAAAACTGAAGCATAATATCTTGTACCACATCATCCAAATCTTCTTGCAAATTCACTTCTTTGGCACAATATTTAATAAGAGGCACATACATTTTGTAGAATTCTTCCCATGAAATAGGATCGCCATCTCGTACTTGTTCAAGTAATGTTCTTTTTGTAGTAAAACCCATAGAGTGTTCCTTATAATTGTTATTTATTAATATTTGATATTTTTGTTTTTGATTAACGTAATGAGTAGCCCGAAAATGATCGTTCGATGTAAACATCTTTTTGTGGATCAGGATAAATGCGAATGATCAAATCGCCATGATACAAAATCTTTTTAGAGTGTTCATCAACATCACCGTCTTTGATCCACTTGTTTTCATTCATATCATACTTCAATAAAAAGTCTTCTTTTTTCAAGGGAAAACTGGCTTCATGCGTTTGAAGGGGAAGAACGCTAAGTGAACTAAATACTGAATCTTTAGGCGTTTGATAAACAGGATGAGTGAACTCCACTTTTTCGCCATTATTCCATGTTGTATAACGAACAAAAACATCGCATTTAGGCAATCCATCAGACAAGATAAAAGATTGTTCTTTTTCAGTGATATTCGAGGCGATATACACAAAGTTCAAATCATCATCTTTAACACGTATGACAGGATTTTTGAATCGATAATTTCCAGTCAAAACAGGCGTCCCATCCGAGCCAATGGCCACTTCAACATCCATAATTGAAGATTGATAAGTTACAATATTAGGCTTTGAAATTCTTTGAATATTTGATTCGATTTCAGGTCCTTTTCCCATTTGAACAAACAACTTACCGATTTTGAAGTCGACACGTGAGAAATAGCTATATGATTTGTATGTCGCTTTTAGGGTGAGTCCCGAATCAGGGAAAGTTTCCGACACCGCATAAGGAGTGGCTAAATTCTCAGAATCGACTTTGAGTGAAATATATATATTTCCTGTCTGGAAAGAGGTATCGCACATTGCATTGGCGACATTCTCTGCATCATAAGAAAGTGTCACATATTCTCCACGAAAGGGATCAATGGGGTCAACGGGGCCTACATTCAACCAAACACGTGGTGCCGTTGACACAATCATTTCGCGTTTAAACAGCATACTTAAAGGAATCGAAAGTTGAATCAAAATCGCAACGATAATACATATATAAATCCATTTAGGCTTTTTTTCCATCTTAGGCCTCCGATTTCTTTTTGGGGTTCATTTTTGAATAAAGAACCGCAATCAATAGTAAAAATACACCGATGGCTAAGAATGCAATTCCGCGATACAAGAAGTTGTCAAACCATGTAAAGAAACGAACAATAAGCCAAGTTGCGAGCACTAACGTAAAGCCCACAACCGAAACCAACTGGCGTTCCTTGCATCCATTCCAAATATGCGTTAACAACAAATATAAAAATGCCACACTAAATAAAATAGTGGAAATATCTACGAGAGGACCTGTGAGTTTATAATACTCTACAGTGACCATATAATTGTTCATCACAGCAATTACATTTGCCATATAGTAAGCAAAAATCACAATTGGAATCCAGTTGTTAATTTTCACAGACAGAGGGCATGTAATGCGACGGAACAATAAAATACCATAACCAATCGGGAGGATAATCCCGCCTGTCACTAATAACAGCGTTGTCACAATTTCAGACCATAAATAGGGGTGAGATACAACAAAGGAGAGATTTGTACTCCCTGAATACAATACCGCACTCAATCCCATATCGAATGTAAGCACACCCAAAAGAGGGAATAAGAAGATGTGTCCGAAAAATTTGAACGTGATAGCTAAATATTTACGAGACTCATCATTACGAATAAAATACCATCCCCCATAGAAAAAGAGAGGAATTAGAAAACAATAGATATTCGGTAAGACATGCAACGTTTCTCTCGAAGGCAACAACCAAACAGGGATTAATGCGCCACACGAAATGGCAAATAACATCAAACTCGGCACGAGCATCAACACTGATTTTTTAACATAAGACCAGCCCACAAAAAGAGCTAACACCCATAAAGGACCTGTTAAGAGCAACAGACTCGGCAATGTACTCTCTTCATAAAAACAAAGCGATTCTCCGATCAAAAACGTTCCCATCAATATCGCAGACAAAATCCCATGCGCTTTCGATTGGAGGATAAAGAAAAAGAGCATTGCCCCTAATCCCCATGCAAGGGAACCGTTTGGCCAATGATCATCAATATGGTAGATTTGAGCCACCAAAATAATCGCGGCTCCAAACATCATGGTTCCGAGCAAATGAGCGGTTTCACTGATCCATTTGGCTTTATTTGCGATGCGTGACCAAATTCCAAATCCGTGAAAAAGAATCAATGGAATAAATACGCTTAATAATTTAGCTTCTTTGCTCATCAATTCCCAGTTGAAACCGATTAAAAGAATGATTCCCAAACCAATGGCAAGTGCGCCAATTGAACCAAAAATTGTAGCGGGAGTGCGCGACAATACCGCTGACGATTCATCATCAGAATACTGAAGTTCGAGCGCGACCGCTTGGGCGGGGGATATTAAACCATCTTTGCGCCAACGTTGAATTTCTTGGAGCATATAAGTTTTTCTACTCATGGGGTCTCCTTATTTTACTTTTAGAACTATTGAGGATACATCAATACTTAATCATGAAAACATTTTATAGGATATTTTAACAAACAGAAAGTTATAATTATGTTAGAGTTCAACAAAGCTCTAAAAAATTAAATTTATCTTAATTGTAAAGACCCTATATGATTTTGAAGTGTATTATATCATATCAA
>CAZIVM010000018.1:0-22339 GCA_964542845.1 uncultured Victivallales bacterium | reverse complement strand
ATAATATCATGGTTGGTATGTACAACGAGATTTTAGATAATTTTATAGAAAATTACGAAACTGAATATAAAAGCAAAGCACGAGTCATTGGACACGACAAAGTGACCTATTATTATAGTTATAGAACTTATGATGTAAACGTAAAACAATTAACTCGAGTAGGATTGACAGAACCTGATTTCAGATCTTATATTGACCCAGGATTAAGCGTAATACGCATGATTACATCTATTGAAAACAGATCCTTTTCTAATTCTAAATTATCAAAACGACTCAATGAGTTAAAAAAAATGAATAGTTCATTTGCAACAAAACGCTCACTTACATTAGGTGAAATAAAAACTTATAGAGGACTTTTAAAATCAATTGAGCGTGAATTGTAATTAAGTTAGTTGACGGAGGGGGTATATCATAAACCCTTAACCGAAAGGCTCCATCATGCTCTATGGCTACATCCGCGTAAGTACAGACAAACAAACCGTCGAAAATCAACGTTACGAAATTAATCAATTTTGCAAAAAGGAGCATCTCAAGGTTGACGCTTGGATCGAAGAAACCGTCTCAGGATGTATCAAAATCGAAAATCGTAAATTGGGGAGTCTGCTTGCTAAAATGAAAAAAGGAGATATCTTAGTTTGTTCTGAAATTTCAAGATTGGGGAGAAACCTCATGATGATTATGTCGATACTCAATCACTGCCTCAATCACGAAGTACAAGTGTGGTCGATTAAAGATAATTACAGGCTGGGTCAGGACCTCAACTCAAAAGTGTTAGCGTTTGCCTTTGGTTTAACCGCCGAAATCGAACGCACCCTTATTTCACAGCGAACCAAAGAGGCGTTAGCGCGAAAAAAAGCGGAAGGCATCCAGTTAGGACGCCCCAAAGGAAGTGTTAGCCTCAACTCGCGCTTAATTCACAATATACATGAAATCAAAAAGCTCATATTAGAACGGAAAAAACTCAAAGAGATTGCTAAATTATATCAGGTGAATCCGCGCACGCTGAATCGGTTTATCCAACGACACCCCTTACAAAAAAGCCTTTATTGAATTAATGAAAACCATGCATAATGCCCCTAATGACAATAAATTATCATTCCTCAATAACCAAGGAATGAATGCAGTAAGTGCAAAAGTTAAGCAATTCATTAAATATTACGCTAAACAACGTTAGAGAACAAAAAACATTCTCTCTTCCCTTCCTTAATGGATGAAATCGATATTTTTAGAACGATTCCATTATATATATAAATGTAAAATGTAAAAAAAATAAAGTTTTTTTGAATATCAACTTGTTTTTTTCCAAAATGGGTTTAAATTATATAGCAAACAAGTTAAGAAGCCAGAAAAAAAGGCTCCAATTAATAACCCCCCCAAATGAAAGGGAAAGATTATGACAATTAAAGTAGGTATTAACGGTTTTGGCCGTATCGGCCGTATGGTATTCCGCGCAGCCGTGGAAAACTTTTCTAACGACATCGAAATCGTTGGAATCAACGACCTCCTCGATCCTGATTACTTAGTTTACATGCTCAAGTACGATTCAGTTCACGGTCGTTTCGAAGGCGAAGTATCCCTCGATGGCAACAACATGATCGTTAACGGCAAAAAAATCCGTCTCACTGCTGAAATGGATCCTGCAAACCTCAAATGGAACGAAGTTGGCGCAGATATCGTTGTTGAATCAACTGGTTTCTTCCTCGACGACGCAACAGCTCGTAAACACATCACTGCTGGTGCTAAAAAAGTTGTCATGTCAGCTCCTTCAAAAGATGACACTCCTATGTTCGTATACGGTGTTAATGACAAATCTTACGCAGGTCAAGATATCATCTCTAACGCATCTTGCACAACTAACTGCTTAGCTCCTATCTCTAAAGTATTAAACGATGCTTTCGGTATCAAACGCGGTTTAATGACAACTATCCACGCTGCAACAGCTACACAAAAAACTGTTGACGGTCCTTCTAAAAAGGATTGGCGCGGTGGCCGTGGTATCCTCGAGAACATGATCCCATCTTCAACAGGTGCTGCTAAAGCTGTAGGTAAAGTTCTTCCTGAACTCAATGGTAAACTCACAGGTATGTCCGTTCGCGTTCCTACTTCTGACGTCTCTTTCGTTGACCTCACTGTTGAGCTCAACAAAGAAGCGTCATACGCTGACATCTGTGCAGCTATGAAAACTGCTGCAGAAGGCGAACTCAAAGGCGTTCTCGGTTACACCAACGAAGCTGTTGTTTCAACTGACTTCCGCGGCGACGCTCGTACTTCAATCTTCGACGAAAAAGCTGGTATCCAATTAGATGGCACATTCGTTAAAGTTTGCTCATGGTACGATAACGAGTGGGGTTACTCCAACAAAGTTCTCGAAATGGTACGCGTAATCGCTAAATAAGCGAATCCCCATTTTGTATCCCATCAGGGCGGTCGGCATGTGTCGCCCGCCCTTTTTTGTTAAATTCCTCCCAATACCAAAGGAAATCTCTCATGGCTAAACTTTTCATCGAAGATGTAGATCTCAAAAACAAACGCGCTCTTATCCGCGTGGACTTCAATGTACCCCAAGATAAAGAAACTGGCGCTATCACAAATACCAAACGTATCGAAGCTGCGCTTCCTACCATCAAATACGCACTTGATAATGGTGCATCTGTTATTTTGATGAGTCACTTGGGCCGTCCTAATGGTCAAGCCAACAAAAAATATACCCTCGCACCTGTTGCTGAAGCACTTTCAACATTAATCGGTAAACCCGTTAAATTCTTGAACGATTGCGTAGGGGCAGACGTCGAAGCTGAGTGCGCTAAAATCCAACCCGGCGAAATCATCCTTCTCGAAAACCTCCGTTTCCATATCGAAGAAGAAGGCAAAGCTAAAGATGCAGAAGGCAACAAAATTAAAGCCGATCCTGAAAGCGTCAAAGCTTTCCGCGCTTCTTTAACCAAACTCGGCGATGTTTATATCAACGATGCTTTCGGTACCGCTCACCGTGACCACTCTTCCATGACAGGTGTTCAACTCCCTGTTCGCGCAGCCGGTTACCTCATGAACAAAGAACTCGAAGCTTTCGCAGCAGTTCTTGACAACCCTGCTCGCCCTCTCCTCGCGATTCTCGGTGGCGCAAAAGTGGCTGATAAAATCCAGTTAATCAACAACCTCCTTGACAAAGCAAATGAAATCATCATCGGTGGTGGTATGGCTTTCACTTTCAAAAAAGTGATGCTCAACATGGAAATTGGTAACTCTCTCTTCGATCCCGAAGGCGCAAAAATTGTACCTGAAATCCTCAAAAAAGCCGAAGAAAAAGGTGTGACGATTCACCTTCCTATCGACTACGTTTGTGGTGACAAATTTGCTGCAGATGCCCAAATCATGGATCGTACCGACGCTGAAGGCATTCCTGAAGGTTGGATGGGTCTCGATGTAGGACCTAAATCAACAGAAATCTTCTGCAAATCTATCCTCGGTGCAAAAACAATCGTTTGGAACGGACCTTCTGGCGTTTTCGAATTCCCTGCTTTTGCAAAATCAACAGAGGCAATGGCTGACGCAATTATTAAAGCAACTGAAGCTGGCGCAACAACCGTTATCGGCGGTGGCGACACTGCAACTGCTGCTAAAAAATTCGGCGCAGATCAAAAAGTAACACATTGCTCAACTGGTGGTGGCGCATCCCTCGAATTCCTCGAAGGAAAAGTCCTCCCCGGCGTTGCAGCTCTCTCTGACAAGTAATTATTCATGGGGCGTTTTCGCCCCTTATCCCTTCTAAAAGAAAGATTCTATCATGCGTAAAACTATTATTGCTGGTAACTGGAAGATGAACAAAACCGCTTCCGAAACCACTGCTTTCATTAACGAATTAAAACCTCTCGTCGCTTCTTTGACTCATTGTGATATTGTTGTTTGCCCTCCTGCAACCAACCTCGTTGCAGCTATCGAAGCTTGCAAAGGCTCAAACATTAGCGTGGGTTCACAAAACGTTCATTGGGAAGTTTCTGGTGCGTTCACTGGCGAACTCTCAACAAGCATGTTGCTTGATCTCGGCGTAAAATATGTGATTATTGGTCACAGCGAACGCCGTCAATACTTTGGCGAAACCGACGAAACAGTGAACCTCCGCACTAAAGCAGCTTTAGATGCAGGTTTAATCCCCCTCACCTGTATTGGTGAACTCCTCGAAGAGCGCGAAACTGGCAAAACTGAAGAAGTCCTCGAAAAACAAATTCGCATTGGCTTCAACGGTCTTTCCGCTGACGACATGAAAAAAGTTGTTATCGCTTACGAACCCGTTTGGGCAATCGGTACTGGTAAAACTGCAACACCTGAAATGGCACAAGAAACACACGCTTTCATCCGTAAAGTAGTTGCTTCAATGTTCGACCAAGCGACTGCAGACGTTGTCCGCATCCAATACGGTGGCTCTATGAACGCTGCCAACGCAGCGGATCTCACCGCACAAGCCGACATTGATGGCGGTCTTATTGGTGGCGCAGCATTGAAAGCTGACACTTTCACTCAATTGATTACTAACGCTAAATAATTATTATTTTCGTTCAATCGATATGGCCAGTTGGATTTGCTCTAACTGGCCTTTATTTTTAACCCCCTCACCCCACCCCTCATTATGAAATCTACACCATCTGAATTCGGCACACAAGGCAATCATTTTCTCAAAACCAAAGTGACACTTTTTGACAATGTATGGGGTATACTCATTACTGGGGCATTACTCGGTGTTGTTTTTGCGCTCCTTTCATACGTAGGCAATCCTGCGAATATGGGTTTTTGCTCGATTTGTTTTGTTCGTGATACAGCAGGCGCGTTCGGACTCCATAATTTTCAGGGGGGAATGTATATTCGACCCGAATTTTTGGGTATTGTGTTTGGAGCTCTTTTGGGCGCATTGGGTTACGGCGAATTCAAAGCTAAAGCGGCAAACAATGGGTTGATTTCGTTTATTTTAGGAACTGTGGGAATGTGTGGTGCATTGATTTTCTTAGGGTGTCCTTGGCGCGCAATTGGACGTCTTGCAGGGGGCGACTTGACCGCGGTTTCTGGGATTTGCGGTTTGATCATTGGTATTTTTATTGCATCCATATTTTTAATCAAAGGTTTTTCACTTGGAGAAAAAAAAGAACAACCCTCTCTAAATAAATGGATATTTCCAGCGATTGTAGGAATAATTACAGCTGTATTTGTGGCCATTCAAATGGGTTGGATAAGCACAAGTCCAGCACTTTTTAATGAACTTCCCCCTTTTGAAACTGCACCCAAAACAGGACCTGCCGCTCTTCATGCCCCTATTCTCTATTCAATTTTAGGGGGACTCCTTCTTGGTTTCCTTATTCAGCGGAGTCGTTTTTGTACTGTAGGGGCATTTCGTGATATTTTCTTATTTAAGCGTTTCCATTTCTTCTGGGGCGTTTTAATCTTTTTAGGGGTGGGCATGGGCGTTAACCTTGCATTAGGTCAATTCAAATTTGGAATTGAAGGTCAGCCATTTGCGCACAATTTCACGGCTTTAAGTTTTATGGCGATGTGCGTTGCAGGGATGGCGTTTACATTTGCAGGCGGATGCCCTGGACGTCAAATTGTATTAGCCGCACAAGGCGATGGCAATGCCGTGATGTTTGTTTTAGGAATGGTGGGCGCATTACCACTTGTTCAAGGGTTTAATCTTTGGAAAATCAATCCGCAAACCGTCCCTGTCGCATGGGGATTTATTGTTGCAACAGGAATTTTAGTTCTTCTTATCGCCTTTTTTACACGCGAAAAAAATTAATAAAAATCTTAACTAAACGTTAGAGTGAATCATCCCATTGTTGAAGTTGAGCGACCACATCTTGAACCAGACATTCGGGGGTAGATGCCCCTGAGGTTATGGCGATAGTGTTCGCATCTTTAACATCTTCATAGGTTAACTCATTTGCGTCAGAAATCAAAATACTTCGTCCAAGCGTCAATTCTCCCACTTCACGCAAACGTTGCGAATTAGAGCTTTGCGACGAGCCCACAACAATCAATAAATCTGTAGGCGTTGAACCCAACGCGCGAACAGCATCTTGACGTTGTGTGGTTGCATAGCAAACATTCCCATCACCCTCAATTTGAGGAAAACGTTTGCGGAGCGCATCAACAATTGGAGCAATCTCTTCATCCGAAAGGGTGGTTTGTGTTATATAAGCGATGCGACCTTCAAGAGTAGGAATTTGATTAACTTCATCACTATTTTGAACTAAGGTAACTTTTGCATCGACACGGCCTAAAGTACCGACAACTTCACGATGTTTCGGGTGTCCTATCAAAATGACATGCACGCCTTGTTCAACATATTTTTGAAGCTGATGATGGACTTTTTTGACCAAAGGGCAAGTGGCATCAATCACCTGTAAGTGTCGTTCCTTACAGAGCATTTCAATCGATAAAGGCACGCCATGTGCGCTCAACACCATGCGTCCATTTTCAGGCACATCCTTAGGCGATTCTACAAAACAAACGCCACGTTTTTTTAAAGAATCGATAATAAAATCATTATGCACCAATTGGTGTAAAATAAATAAGGGTTCATCACACGTTAACAGCGCATCTTCGACACACTGTATGGCACGACAAACCCCAGCACAAAAACCTCGCGGTTCAAGTAATATAATTTTTTTTGGCATTAATTCGACTTCGTTGCAGGATGATCGACAAACTTCACCACGACATCACCCGGTGCTGAAAACCCTAAAAGTTCACGCGCGACACGGTCAATGACAACAGGAGAGTTATCGAGTCCATTTGCAAGAATACGAAGTTTTTGGAGTTCTTCTTTATGAACATCGCATTGATTTTCAATCTCTGCAAGATCGGCACGCGCTTTTTCGCGACGCGTATATTGCGGATATATCAACACAAATGAAGATAAACCCACTAACACAATCGCTGTAAAAACAATGGCACGAATCACAAACATTTTAGAACTCCTCTCTATTTTTAATTAGAAATCTTCATCATCAAAATCGTCATCGAAATCGTCTTCATCATCAAATGAATCTTCATCATCGAAGTCATTATCTAAATCGTCGTTTTCGTAATCATCATCCCAGCTATCATCATCTTCAAAAGAAGAACGCCCCACAATAAACGCGCCACATTCAGGGCAACATCCATCTTGGGCATCAAGTGTAGATAAGCTTACATCCATATCGCAATAAGGGCAAGTAATTGTACGCATGAGTCATCTCCGTTATATTAAGGTGTTATATTTTGGAATCTTGTTACAAAATACACCCACATTGCAAAAAAAGCAAATCATTTCTAAATTATTTTAAATTTATTTTAAGTTATTAACAGCTTCATCTTAAAAAATGGTGCAAAAACTAGATTCTTGAGAATCTTTTCTCGAGCTCTTTCACCGAAATATGAATCAAGGTGGGGCGACCGTGCGGACATGAAAAAGGATGTTTGCACTCTGCCATTTGTGTGATGAGCGCTTGCGCCTCAATCAGAGAAAGTTTATCATGCGCTTTCACGGCGGCGCGGCACGCCACGCGTGCTAAAACATCGATTTGTGGGGCGACACGCCCTGTTTGTGCATCTTCTTCCATCAACTGCGTCAGAATCTGATGGAACAGCGCTTCCACGGCATCATGCGGCAGTCCTTCTGGAAGACCTGAAAGCATAATCGTATGGGGTCCGATAGCGGCAACATCAAAGCCCACTTGTTCAAAAATAGGGGCATAACGCTTCATCAAATTTGATTCGATACGAGAGAGTTCTATTGGCAAGGGGAAAAGCAATTTTTGTGTGGCGATATCGTTTTGACTTTGCGCACGTTGCAACACTTTTTCAAACAAAACACGTTCATGGGCGGCGTGTTGGTCAATCACAACGAGTCCGTCTTCAAACTTTGCCAAAATATAAGTTTCATTCAAAACTCCAATCACTTCAATATGAAGCGGTTGCGAAGATTCTGTTTTTTCGCTTTGTACAGACGGGGTCGGAGAAACTTCTACAGAGTCCGATAAATTTGTCACCTTATTTTCAGAAACAGTTTCAAAAGCACAGGGCGTCTCTTTCACTTCTTGCAAAACAATTTCTTGTGTTGTTTGAGGCACCGAAAAGTGAGGCATTTCGGGTGGTTGAATTTCCACCTTTGGGCGCACATTCATGTGACCCACCCCCATTAAGGTGCGTAATGATACATTACTATTCACAGCATAAGCGGGCGCTTCAACGGTTTGCAAGGTGGATTGAATCCCCTCACTAATACAACGAATCAACGCATATTCTTGTCGAAAACGAATCTCGCGTTTAGCTGGATGCACATTCACATCCAACATCGCGGGATCACACTCCACAAAGAGGACACAGGGGGGATAACATCCCTTTTCAACGAGGGAACCATATCCCTCTTTTACCCCTTGATAGAGCGCATAAGCATCGACTGCGCGCGAATTAACAAAGCAACGTTGTTCCCTGCGTGAATTGCGCACCACACCGTGTCGGGCAATCCACCCGTACACGCGCACATTCTCATGATGATAATCGACTTGGAGCATCTCTTTTGCGAAGTTTTTGCCGAAGAAAAATTGGAGTCGTGGAAGGAGCTGACTATTCGCAGGAGAGTGAATCACGCTACGTCCATCAAACAAAAGCTCAAAAGCAACATTCGCATTGGGTAACGCCATATTTAACACAGCTTCGTAAATATGACGCTCCTCGGTAGCATCTGTTCTCAAAAATTTGCGTCGTGCAGGGACATTATAAAAAAGATCTTTAATGATAAACTCCGTCCCTTGTGCAATCCCAACGGGCGAGACATTCAACATCTTTCCGCCCACGATCTCAACTTGCGTTCCTACATCGCACTGCGCACAACGTGTCTTTAACACCACACGCGAAATTGAAGCAATCGAAGGGAGCGCCTCCCCACGAAAACCATAAGAAGCAATCGTATGTAAATCATTCTCATTACGAATTTTACTCGTTCCGTGCGCTTCAAAACAAAGCACCGCATCATCTGCATCCATCCCCGAACCATTATCGGTAATATGAATCAAACGAACCCCCGCTTTTTCAATTTGAATACGAATCCGTGTTGCCCCTGCATCAATCGCGTTTTCAACCAATTCTTTAACCACAGAAGCGGGGCGTTCAATCACCTCGCCTGCAGCGATTTGGTTGCTCACAACTTCGGGTAAAACACGGATTATACTCATGAAATGAATCCCTTTTCAAGGGTTAAGATTAAACGCAAAACTTAGCGTTCGAAGTAAGTATAACCGCGCAAACCATTGGCGTAGGCATCGACAATAGCACGACGTTGGGATGGAGAAATCGTCCCTGTACGAACCGCTGATTCAGCTTTTTTACGGAACTTAGAAAGGAGTTCTTTAGGATCGTATTCGACATAAGAAAGGACATCTGAAACGGTGTCGCCTTCAAGCTCTTCTTCAAACACAAAAGTATTGTTGGACACTAACTTAACCGTCACAACATTCGTATCTCCTAAGAGGTTATGCAAATCCCCTAAAGTCTCTTGATACGCCCCAACAAGGAATGCCCCTAAAATATACTCTTTAGAAGAGTTAGAATCGAATTCATGGAGTGGCAAGGTACGGCGGACATCGCGTAAATCAATAAATTTATCAATCTTCCCATCGCAATCACATGTAATATCTGAAAGGATGGCTTCGCGTGTGGGCGCTTCTTTGAGTCGGTGAATCGGCATAATCGGGAAGAGTTGATCGATTGCCCAGACGTCGGGCAACGATTGGAATAGAGAGAAGTTACAATAGTAAATATCAGATGTAATCACATCAAAATTTTCAAATTCTTCAGGGACATGTTTCATCTTTTTCACTAAGTTGTCGATCTTCTTAATCGTGTGCCAGAAAATAACATCCCCTGTGGCACGTTGACGCAATGATGCGCGCCCTGTACGGAAATGCTGCCCCAACTCATCACGATAATAAAGCGCATCGTTATAACTCTCTTGCGCATTGCGAATGGTGATATTTTTATAGGTATAAAGCAAGTTCGACAAAGCTTCTGGCGGATTTTCACCCAACGGTTCAATAGGTGGGGGATCAAATTTTGAAACGTCCAAGATACTAAATAAAAGAATGGAAGAGTACGCCACAGTGGCACGTCCTGACTCCGTAATAATCGTAGGATGCGGAATTTCAGTACCGTTAAGTGCCGACAAAATCGCCTCAACAATATCTGTACAATATTCATCTAAAGAGTAGTTACGACTCGAAGCGAAGTTGGTATGCGAACCATCATAATCAACCGCAAGCCCACCGCCAAGGTCGAGGAATCCCATCGGCGCCCCTTCTTCGACGAGTCCACGATAAACACGACACGCCTCTTGAACCCCAGCACGAATATCACGAATATTAGGGATTTGAGAACCAATATGATAATGCAGAAGTTTAACACAATCCAACATCCCCTCTTCTCTAATATGATCAATCACGCGCAAAAGTTCAGCAGTCGTTAAACCAAACACCGAACGATCACCGCCTGATTCTGCCCACTGTCCACTTGCACGCGTTGAGAGTTTAATACGTATCCCAATATTTGGTTTGATTTTCAAAGCGCGTGAACGCTCAATAATTACATCTACTTCTGATGGCATTTCAACCACAAAAATACATTTAATTCCCATCAATGTAGCATAAAGACCCAAGTCGATAAACTCTTCATCCTTGTAGCCATTACAGACCAAACAAGCATCAGGATCTTTAAGCAATCCAATCGCGGCAATCAACTCAGCTTTACTTCCTGCTTCAAGACCATGATGGAAATTTTTCCCATACGTTGAAATCTCATCAACAATCGCTTCTTGTTGATTCACCTTGATAGGATAAACACCACGATAATCGCCTTTATAACCCGTTTTTTGAATCGCTTTACGGAAAGTCTCATGCAACGAACGAATACGTTCATGCAACAAATTGGTAATACGCAAAACCGCAGGCAATTGCAATCCGCGCGCACGAATACCATCGGCAATATCCATTAAACTAACTGTCGTCAATTCGTCGTTTTCAGTACGTGCTGAGACCAATACTTCACCTTTGGAGGAAATATCAAAAAAGCCTGCACCCCAATCACGGACCGCATAAAGTTCAGCGGATTTTTCTGGGGACCATTTTTCTAAGGGATTTGCCATAGTTGCGCACTCCATATAGAGGGTTATGATTAAGTTTAAAATAGTATTAACTATAATTTATCACACTTTTTAAAATAGTAAAGTCCGTTATGTAAAATTCAAAGAAATTTTGAGTTTTTATTGGGGTAAAAAAAGGTAAAAACATAGAAAAGAGATTAAAGCGACGATTCAGCCAGCTTTTGCTTAAACTTCTCTATGGCGTTTTGAATCCCAAAAACAAAGTCGAGCAACTCAATATCTGCATTAAAATTAAGGTCGATTTGCATATCCTGCATGAATCCTTTAGATTTACTTTTAGGATCAAGATTAATGAGTTGTCCTTGTGCGTTCACAGTGAACGGAAGCGGTTCAGTGGGGCGCCCGTACAACGAAAGAGCAATACGATATTGTTCCTTCTCTGGATTTTTAGAATCGCGGGTCATTCCCAAATCAAGTTTAATCCAGTTGTACTTAAACGATTGAAGCGCTTGACGCGAAAGATCAAGCTGTATAAATCCGGGGTCAGACGTTGGAAGCGCAGCGGCATATTCATCCCCTGTATACATTTTGAGTTGTCCCATTACGCCCGGAGCGGTATAGAGGTAACCTTTGCCTAAAATAGGTTTATGATCCTTAATCATCACAGGGATGAGCCCACTCACCACCACATCGCCCTCCATGGTCGCAACATTATTCACATTCATTTGCGTGAGTAAGTCTTTGAGTTTGAGTCGATCGCAATACAACATAATGTTATAGACAGAATCTGTGGCACGCAACTTGGTATTCAACGAGCTAATGGAACCCCCACAACAATTTAATGATAAGCCTTCAATAATAAAGTCGCCATTATCCTCAAGACGGAAATTCAAATAAATATCAGTGGCATCTAACTGGGCAAATTGAAAGCGGCCGACAGAAAGTGATTGACCATTAGGGGTACTCCAACGGCCATACTCATCTCCATAAAGTGTAAGATGGGTTTGAATCTTAGAGACGGATAAATCATCAGGTGTTTTCAAATTTCCGCTATCTAAACTCAGTTGAAACGAGGGATATTCACGGGGAATAAAAAGCGGGTAATAGGCGTTAAGCTGAAGCGCGCCATCAAACTGATAACCCGATAATGGTTTTGCAAAATATCCTAAGTCCATTTGATGCGGGAGTTGTTGTTCAGGAAACTCAAGTTGCGTTTTCATGCCAAAACGGTATCCGCCATTAAGACCTTCAAACATTCCTAAAGCTACATTATAATTAATCGCTAAATCATATTTGGAAGCGGTCATGGCGCCTTCAATACGATAACGCAAATTTTCTTGGACGATATCACCAGAAACTTTTCCGAAATCGCGATGATCAAAAATCAACTTTTGCATATCAATGTATCCAGCTGACATGACATTTGTATCCGAAATCGCGGGCCAAGCAAAAGGGACAGAGAGTGCAATAGATCCGACTTCGGCTTGAGGGTGATGGAGTCGCCCAGCAAAATCGATATGCGCTAAGAAAGGAGTTTGAGAAGTAAAACCCCCTAATGGGAGTTCAAAATCGATGGCGACAGTATCGGCCAAAAGTTGAATATCTTGATTCGCGTTTAAGAGAATTTTTTCAGGAACCAACGATCCTGTGAATTGCGTAAAATCAACATCCGTTTTCGCGTGAAATAAAGTCGAGGGAATTTTGACCCATAAATCGTCTTGTTGTGCAGTGATCGAAGGGATCTTGAGTTCTGCATCCAAATAATGTTGCGGTGATTCGTCCATGGGGGTTTTGCCCCAACGCGCACTAAAGACCATTGAGTCTGAGACTTGCACATTTACCCCCTCAAAATTTATTTGAGGCGGTGTAGAAATATGTGAAGAGAGATAACACGTTGAACTTAAAATGTCGCACAAATTCAAGGATGCCCAAAAATCAGAATGCAACGTTATCGCGGAATCTAGTTTGAGTTCAGGCAACATTCGAGAAACATTTTGAATTTTTGAGTTCAAATTTCCAGTTAATTTCAACTGCATAGGAGTATCCGTTTCAGAAAGTAAAAATGAAAGCGTACTTTCAGAACCGAAAGGAATCCGAGTTTTAATTGGCGAAAGGTTAAAATCGAGCCCCTTGGGAGTACTTTCAAAGGCGATGTTCAACTTTTCGTGTCGTTCATAGCGCATAGAAAGCAAATTATTTCGCGCTTGACGAAGAGTTGCATTGAGTCCTGTAATCGCCCCTTGTCCATTCAGCGAAAGAATTTGCATCTTTCCATTTTTCTCGCCCAGTTTAACAAAACCTGAAAGATCAAGATTTCCTTTAATAGATGCTGTATAAGGCGGAGGGATAAAATCATTCAAATCTTGTAAATTGGCCACCACACGATAATCGATACGCCAAGGGGCGAACTCGGGGAGTCCGCAAAAATCGGTATCTTTGGCGATGTTAAATTTAAGTGCTTGACGTTGCGCAAAAACAATCCCTGATATTTGAGGGGATGTGAGAGGAGTCTTCACCGAAATATCGGTGTAAACCCAATAATAACGTCCGTAATAATTGAGAATAAGATTGGCGCGTTTCAACTCAATTTCGGCAATATCAATCGGAAGAGAAGTCGAAGAGGTCATTTCATGATTTAGATTAAAAGATGTCATGCACAATTTTTGAATTTTTTCCCATTCAGAACAGTTAAGTTCAAAACCCGAATCGTTGTAGTTGGCGGATAAAAAAACACTGCTCACTTCAATCTTCGGAATAATAATAGGGCGTTCATTCCACCAATCTAAAAATAGGGTAAAGGGATTATAATGTGCACGGACATTTTCCACACACACTTGTTTATACTGATCTTTTCCCATCACAATAGGCCCTACCCCAGCAGAAAAGAGACCAATATCTTGAAAATTGAGCTCGATATTTTGGAGTTCAAACTGTGAAACAACCTGAGGCAACACTTGATTTTCTAAGAATTTAGGCAAATAAAGCCACACACTCAAAAACACGCCTAACGTAAAAAATAGAAAAATAATCAAAAAACGAAGCGTTCTAAAAATACGACTTATCCATTTCCAAAGCGATGATTTTGGAGAGGTTTTCGATAAATCGATAATAGAAGCATCTTGCGTCATAATTACCACTTGGATATATCGGTGGTGGACTGTACAGCGGGTTCGTCGTAAATCAAACGAATATAGTTAATTCGTGAGGGCGCGCGGTGTAAGTTGCGCAACAAAATTAAGAGATCTTCAAGTTTAGCAATCAAACGTGCATCTGTTGGAAGTTCTACCAAATATTTGCGTTCCTCGGCAGTATCGTTCAACTTAAAGTAGCAAATCACCGACATCACGCCTTGTCGATCTAAATCACGGACACTCACTTTTGAAATGCGTAATCCTAAATCTGGATTTTGTGAAATATGATTAATCAAATGTAATGCAGGACGAACTTGTGAGCCTAACGAAATTCCACTACGGAAATTCTTGCGATTGAGCCCAAGAATTACGGGGAGTTGACCGCGTTGAATCTCTTCGCGGTTACGTTCCATAATAATCCCTTCATCATCGCAAACATAAGCCCCATCTTCACGTTCAAGCATCGCAATAGGATAACGTGTATGCACTTTAATAATCAAGCGATCGGGCAGAACGAGTTCGAGTTCGGCATAACGAATCGTGGAAATTTTGCAGATGGACTGACGCAATGTCCCTAAATCCAAATCAAAAACATTCACAGATTTTGTTGTACGAACCAACTTTTGAATCTCGTCTGGACGCACCCCTTTATTGATGTGCGCATTGAGCACCACCGCTTCCCAAATTTGACGACACTCACTATCTTTGTTGAAATCAGAATAAATCAATCGCGACAAGTCGCTGAGCATCTGACTTTGTGCGCCAGGGGTTTTAATCTCAATTAAATCGCGAGTGAGGGCAAAACGAGGATTGTCCGAAAAGAGCGAACGATAGAACCAAACGGCACCAAAGTATCCGCCTCCAATCAGCGCACCTAAAATAAAGACGCCAATTAAAATGCGGTTCAACCACTTTAAGCCAAATTCTTTAAATGTCATTGTTCTAAATCCTTCGTTAATATTATATATTAATCTAGCACAACTTTTCGATTTTTCCAGTCGAATTCATATTTTTCAATCATTTAAAATAAAAAAACGGAGTCTGCTATGCACAGACTCCGTTTGAAAAGTAAAAGCTTTATTCTGCTTTTTTCTTACCTTCGAAGTAAGCTTCGATTTCTTCCAAAGTTTTACCTTTGGTTTCTGGGAGGAAGAAGACGGCTGTAATAAAGTAAATAACAGTACATCCTGCACAGAAGAAGAAGATGGTAGAATAACCGTATGCACCTACAACTGGGAGGAAGACGGCTGCAATCGCTGTTGAAACAAATTGGTTGATCAACAATGCAATCGACATCCCGTTAGAACGGATACGTGTGGGCATCAACTCAGAAAGAGCTAACCATACACAAACACCAGGACCAACCGCAAATGATGAGATAAAGATGATAAAGAAGATTGTAACCAACCAACCATGTGTTGTATCAGGTACAGGACCAACTTCAAATTTAACAATAGAGAGTCCAGCACTATCAATTGAAGCAGGATTTGGGAATGGATTCATGTGAATATCACGGAAGAATGCACTCACTTTATTATCTTTGTTTGCTTCTTTGTAGTCGTAGTTACTTGCTTTGAGTTCTTCGTTAAAAGTGATAAGTTTACCTTTTTTGCTCATTTCAGGTACACGAATCACAAATGATTTCATGGTTTCGATATCGCCATAAGCATAAATCATTTTCACTTGAACAGATTGCGCGCTATCGACAATAATTTTGCTATCTGTAATGGCATTAATGAATTCAGGGGTAATGGTCATGTGCATATCATAAGTAATCGCCATGGTATCGGATGTACCATCATCCATTTTACGTGATTCCATTTTGGTTACAGGGCCTTGTTTTACAACTTCAGCATTGAATTGCTGTGTGTAGTCTTCCATTTTAGCTTCTGCGCCACGGAAAAGGAAAGCAACCCCTAAGAGAGCAATAATAATACCTGATGTACCGAGTGTCAAGAGGAACTTACGTCCTTTGCGGTCAACGAGCATCACAGCGACAACTGTCATTAAACAGTTAAGCACTTTAACGGCGAGGTCACCTTGGTTCGCCAATGAACCTGGGAGACCGGCTTGGTTAAGGATGTTCACAATATAAGCAAGCACAGAGTTGATACCAGTTGCTTGGTTACAAGCAAGGATAACTACCGCAATAATGAATGGGACCACATATTTTTTGGAGAAAAGACTATCTGTATAAGTTTTCTTTTCTGAAGTAGAAGAAGTATCAGTATTAGATTCTTTAGCCATTTCATCATATTCAATTTGAGCAGAAGCACCTTCGCGTGAACGTTGGAGCACTTTTAAAGCTTCTTCTTTTTTACCTTTGGCAAATAACCAACGTGGAGATTCAGAAACAAAGAAACAACCAATAGTGAAAAGAACACCAGGGATAGCACAAACCCAGAAAATAGCTTTCCAAGCAATGTCTTTAGTATTAAGAATAACATCAGCAGTTGCACCAGAATCGACCACAGATTCAACCCAGTAAGCACAACCGAAACCAATGGCAGCAGCGAACACAAGACCCACGGTTAAAAGGAATTGGAACATTCCTGTACCAGAACCGCGTTTATCCGCCGTTAAACATTCAGCAAGATAAAGTGGAACAACCACACCAATCAAACCACCCGCTACCCCTTGGAGTAAACGACCAGCCACTAACCATTCATAACCCGTTGGGATACAAATCACAGGAACAGAAGCCACAAAACAGACCCCTGCAATAATCATAACAGCTTTACGCCCTAATAAGTCGGAGAGCGCACCCGCAAAAAGTGATGAAAGCACTGAACCTAAAAGAACAGCAGCCACAACAATTGAAAGTTGACCTGGTGTATAAGGACGTACCGCTTCAAGGAAGGGCAACGCACCTGCGATCACACCGACGTCAATACCATAAAGAAGCCCCCCGACACCTGCCATAATCAAAAGATAAGGCATGTACCATTTTTGATAACCGTTGTTAACAGTTGTTTCTGTAGAATTCATAAAGAACTCTCCTTTCATTACTTTTTAGTTTAAATTGAGTTTAGATTGAATCTAGACACATAGAGCATATTTTTGCATATAAAGTTATAATATAGCATAAAATTATGCGTTTTCAACTCTTTTTTGAGAAAAAAATAAAAAAAAGGCGACAAGTAAAAAACTTGTCGCCTTGGAATTAAACAGGATTAATTAAGGATTAATCAACAGTTTTGATGGCATCGAGCACTGAAAGTGAGTCGTTAAGAACTTCACCAATGTCAACCATTGCTTCACCTGCTTTGAGTGAAGATGCTGCATCATTGAGTTCTGCCTCAGCAGCGCGAAGTGTTTCTTCGTTGAAGTCTTCGCCAGCAGCTTTGATAGAAAGACCAATACGACGCTCAACTTTATTGATTTTGATCACGCGTGCTTCAATTTCATCACCAACATTGATAGCGTCTTTAACGCGCTCAACGCGGTCGTTAGAAATTTGAGAGATGTGAATTAAACCATCAATTTTGTTTGCGAGTTCAACAAAAGCACCGAAAGCAGTGATTTTGGAAACTTGACCTTTAACAATGTCGCCAATTTTGTATGACTCGTCAATGTTTTCCCATGGATCAGTTTCAAGTTGTTTGATACCGAGGGAAATACGTTGTTGTGAAGGATCGATATCGAGAATGATCGCTTCAACTTCTTGATCAACGCCAAGCACTTCAGTTGGGTTGTTGATTTTGCGTGTCCAAGACATATCAGAAACGTGGATCATACCATCAATGTCGCCTTCGATAGAAACGAAAGCACCATAGCTTGTCATATTGCGGACTTTACCTTTGATGATTGTGCCAGCAGGATATTTTTCTGCCAATACTTCCCAAGGATTACGCTCAAGTTGACGAATACCAAGAGAGATACGTTTGGTTTCGCGTTGGATATCCAAAACAACAGCTTTAACTTCTTGACCCACTGAAAGAACATCAGCAGCACGTGTAACACGTTTAGTCCATGAAGTTTCAGAAACGTGGATAAGACCTTCAATACCAGGCTCGAGCTCAACGAAAGCACCATAAGGCATAACGTTAACCACTTTACCTGTAATAACTTCGCCAACAGGGAATTTATCAACCACAGCATCCCATGGATTAGCAGATTTTTGTTTGATACCAAGTGAAACGCGTTTTTTGTCGAAATCGATATCCAAAACCATCACTTCGATCTCTTGACCTTGTGTCAACATTTCAGAAGGATGTTGGATGCGACCCCATGACATATCAGTGATGTGGAGCAAGCCATCTACGCCGCCCAAATCAACGAATGCACCGAAGTCGGTAATATTTTTAACGGTACCCATACGGATATCGCCAGTTTTCATTTCTTGGAGAAGTGCTGAGCGTTTGCCTTCGCGGTCTTCTTCGAGGAGTTCACGACGTGAAATCACAATGTTGTGACGGTCTTGGTTGATTTTGATGATTTTAACATCATATTCTTTACCAATGTATTCGTCGAGATTGCGTGCAGGGCCAATATCGATTTGTGAACCAGGAAGGAACGCTTCGAGTCCACCAATATCAACAATGATACCGCCTTTAACGCGTGTTTTCATTAAACCTTTAACTACTGAACCTTCATTGTGGTTAGCAGTAAGAGCTTGCCATGCGCTGATACGGATTGCTTTTTCAAGCGAAATTGAGGGCATGTGATCGTGATTTTCGATCTCTTCGAGGAAGACATCGAATTCGTTGCCGAGCTCAACGGCTGCGAAATCAGCAAATTCAGAAGCTGGCACAAAACCTTCAGCTTTATAACCAATATCGAATAAAGCACCGTCGGTACGTTTTCCGACAACTTTACCTTTTAAGATGGTTCCGGGAGCAAATTTGTTTTGAGTTGGGGCACCCATCAAATCATCCATTGAGAATGTTTGTGAGAGATCGATGAATTGGTTGTCGGCAGTTGGTGCGACTTTTTGAGCAGGTTTTTTAGCCATTTTGGGGTTACTTTCTGGTTAAGTTCATTGATTTCGAGGGCTTATAAAACAGCGTGCATTTATAAAAATGCTTTTTTAATATACATCTCTTTTTAAAATTTTCAAATTTTTTAATTTAAAAATATCAAAATAATTCGACAAAAAATCTATTATGCAGGAATATCTGGGGAGAAAACAGGATTTTCAATGGACTCTTCATGAGGTTTGAGCCAATCGCCTTGATTATAAAGATGCAATATCGCTATTGCTAAACCAATCAAGTAAACCACCATCCCTGCCCAAACTAAATAAATATTCTGCATATAGTAAGCTAAAAAAGCGGTCAGTGGCACCCAAATGCACCAATGCCCTATCGCTACACGCATCATGGGTTTATGCGTATACCCTGCCCCACGCATCGCGCCTGTGCAAACAAAAATAATTGCATCTGAAAAGCAATAGACCGCAATAAAAAAGAGGATCTTGAATGAGAAGGTTTGCACATCCGCAAAATCGACACTTGATACCGCCCCCATTGATTCATCAGGTTTAAAAAAGGCAATGAGGGCATTTCCACAGGTGTAATACACCACGCCGACAGACATGCAGTATATCCACGCCATTTGTAAAGTTTGATATCCAATCAACTTAGCTTTATCTAACATTTTTTTCCCATAGTATTGTCCGACTAAAATTGACGCCGATTCATTTAAACCCAAAATAGGCATAAACACAATCATATTTAAGGAAAATGCAATGGTGCAACTCGTTTTTTCAATAATCCCAAATTGTCCAACAAAAAACACAAACAAAGTAAACGCCGCTAAGTCGGTAAAAATATGGAGTCCAGCGGGAATCCCTTTCTTCAGAATTGTAAAAAGATATTTTGTCTGTATCCCAACAATCTTACGCGTAGGATACACTTTTTGATCCATAAACAAAAAGCACATAAAAATAATAAACACCCCAACGCCCGCGGCAAAAACAGTCCCATAAGCTGCCCCTGCCATCCCATATTGAGGGAAGCCCCATTTTCCAAAAATCAAAGCATAGTTTGCAGCAATATTCACACAACAAGTCACCACTTGAACACACGAAGGGATCCACGTAATGCCACGTCCTGAGAAAAAAGCACAGAGCGCAACGTTCATATACGAGAAAATAAAACCATACATCAATGGATGATAATAAGCCAATTCATACTCTAAAATCACAGGATTTTCGGAGTCGAAAAGATGAATAACTTCGGACCCAATTGGCGCGAGCAAAAACATCGTAATGAGTCCTGAAATAATTCCAAACCAAAGTGCATTCCACGTGATTTTAGCACACGCATCTTTTTCATCACGTCCGAACGCTTGCGCAATCATAGGGGTTGCAAAAGCGGTTGTCGATAAAAGCAAACACCCCAAAGTATATGATAATGCGCCTGCTGGAAGCGCGGCAGCGTGATGTTCGTTACTCAACATGGAGAGAAATTTTCGGTCGGTGAGTTGCATAATCACGACAGTAGCATTAATCAACAATAATGGATATGCGATTTTCAAAATAGAAAGATAGTCTTTACGACCATACAATTGGAATAAATGTTTCATAAATCCTCGGGATTAAAATAAGTGAATACATTACTGTACTCTATTTTCAGAATATATCAAGTACTTTCATATAAAAAAACAAAAAAAGACAGATACCTACACAATATCTGCCTTTGAAGTCAAATTAAAAACGATTAAAGTTTAATCAAATCATCATCCGTAGGCTTCACCTTGTCGGCCAAAGCATCATTTCCTGATGCGAGCTTATAACTCGGAAGGAAACGATAATAAACCTCCCCCATCAAACAACACAATGCGGTGGTATAAACACGTGAATCATGTTCGCCGCCATACACTTGTTCTTTATGTGCGGGATTCCAATAACCATCGGCATGCTGTTCTGCGACCAAAGCGGTTTCAAAAGCGGTACGCCATTTTTTCCAGTTGGGCTCGTCCTTACGACCATCAGCCGCTTGGAATAAAGCCTGTGTTTGGTAGTACCACGCATAAGCGGACCATGTCCCACGCGCATAGGTTTTATCTTTCCATGAAACCCCCATTAAGTTCGGGCGTGATGTCATGTAACGCAAACCTCCGATACATTCAGAAGACTGCGCGTCACCCAAAAGCTGTAAGCAAAGAACACCTACAGGTGTAATCGATAATGGATTTCCTCCAGTAGGAAGATAAGTAAACGCACCACTGGAGTCTCTAGAGTAATTCAGTTTACATCCATTGATAGAACGTTGAATAGCCGCGGGAAGACCGGGAACATCTGCACCAGCAGAAAACGCGGCTTTGAGTGCCTGATAATTCCATCCAGCAAAAGAGAGGTCGTAACGCGTAGATTTACTATCATAATCATAATCGAATCCGCCGTTTGGAATTTGACCCGATACAATGGTATATGTCAAATGATTCATCGCCATCGTCACTTCGGGGAGCTTGGTCATTGCTGCGGCTTCTGAAACGGCATAAGTGGCAATGGCATGTCCATAACCATGACTTCCGGGAATCATCCCTTTATGATTGGTTTCATGAGAATAACGAACCAAGCGTTGAATTGCATTACGAACCGTTTTTCCATAACGTGGAGAATTTGGCATTTCGCCATAAGCTAAGAACGCAAGTGTCGCCAACCCAGTGAGTCCAGGTTTACCTTGCGTATTATTTCCCCAAGAACCATCGTCGTTTTGAACTTTGGCCAACCACGCTAATGCGCGAGAAACGCCGGCTTGCATGGCATTACCTCCGCCACCTTTTTTCACGGCACCCCCTTTACCGCCTCCACGAAGGGCATACATCCCTGATAAAACTTTTGCACTATTATTGGGGCGAACAGCAATCGCGGTTGAAACTTCTGGCATCGATTGATCTTCGATTAAACTCACAGCATCATCTTCTGTCACCGCTTCAGTTTCGGCCTCAATCACAGGACGATCTGCGGGCTGATCCGAAGGGGTAGAACTTTCAGAGGGTTCGGGAGGAGTTGGGGGTTCTGGAGGGGGAGGAGGAACAACCATCTCTTCCGTAACAGTTTCCATTTGCACTTCGGGTTGATCTTCCATAGGCTCATTAATCACCATACCAATGACAAAAGGTAAAATAATGGCGTGAA